>CALCBQ010000162.1 GCA_937897215.1 uncultured Clostridia bacterium
TATCAGCATACAACCTTGCAAAATATTCACCATATACACTAAACGGTGTATATTCACTTGGTACATTCGAAAGACGCGGCTTAGCCAAGATGTCCGTAATCTGTACCCTGTAATTATCAGATATAACTTTTGTTTTAGGGTCACCGTTCTTTTCAATATAAAACAATAGCTTTAAGACCCTAAACATATCAAATATTTCTGCGTTATCTGTTCCGGCAATTCTGTTGATATCAAATTCTAATATAGATTTCAATTTATCTACCAACCCCGAACCATCACTATTGGTAAATTTATCTCTTATCGTATCCTCATCAATAAATTCTCCAGGATGAGAATTTTCAAATTCATTTACCAGATCCATATATAAAGAATGCCATGAAATGGGACAATCTTTACTATACTTCTTATCAATATCAAACCTTCCCATTCCGCACCTCTCTATATCAAAGCAGCCGGACATGGGATGTCCAGCTGCAGAAAAAATTTTTTTCAAAATAAATCACCCACTTGAAAAATCTCTACAAAAGTTATAAAATAAGTATATCACAATTACAAATAATATCCAATACAGAAAAGGAATTTTTTTCAAATGATTTATATTACAGGAGATACTCATGGCGACCGCAAGCGTCTTTCACGCTTTGCTTTAAGACAGTTAAAGGAAGGCGACACGTTGATTATATGCGGCGATTTCGGATTTATGTGGAATGACAGTAAATCTGAAAGGGACTTTTTATTGAATTTAGGCAAGAGAAAATATAATATCTGTTTTATTGACGGTACTCACGAAAACTTTGACTTGCTTAATAACTATGAAATCAGTCAATGGAATGGTGGTAAAGTGCATCAGATTTATGGCAATCTTTATCATCTTATGCGCGGACAGGTTTTTGAAATTGAGGGCAAACGGATTTTCACAATGGGCGGTGGCGAAAGTTCTGACATTGATATAAGAAAAGATGTAGATGCCTGGTCAAAAGACGAAATTACCACACAGGAAGAACTTTTAGAAGGTGCGGAAAATCTTGAAATGGCGGGCTATGATATTGATATGATTATCACTCACGAGCCTCCTCTTAAAGTAAAAAGCTTTTTGAATCTTAACGATACCACCACATATCGAGTAACGGCACTTAATGCGTATTTTGAAGAACTTTCGGGCAGTTGCAAGTTCAGAAAATGGTATTTCGGTTCACTTCATATTGATAAATACATTTCAAAAACCCATCGCGCAATTTTCAAAGATATTGTAAACGGCGAAACAGGGGAAAAGATATAAAATATACGGCGAGAGAAATTTCTCTCGCCGTTGTTTGTTATCTTACTAAAAAGAAGTATTATAATTAATAACTTGAAAATTCATACAAATAATAGTAATATGTATTCAGGTGATATTATGAGCAGATTAGATTCAATAAAACTTGTGGATTATTCAAGAAAAGAAGATTGGGTAAATTCCATAACTCATACAATTGGTGCAGTATTTGCAATTGTTGTGTTGATTTTGTGTATCGGTCGTGGAGTTTCACTCGGTCGTACTGATTATATACTGTTAAGTGTTGTTTATGGCGTTACGATGCTCGCTGTATTTGTTTGCTCGTCAGTTTATCACGGATTAAGACCCAATAAAGCTAAAAAAGTAATGCGTGTAGTTGACCACGCTATGATAAATTTTATGATTGTTGGCACAATTACACCTTATATGGTGTTGGCAGTAGCACCAATTAACCCCATAATGGCTTATGTTTTGCTTATAGCTTGTTGGGTGGCTGCAATATCTGCTGTTGTTATAACATTTACATTGTTTAACAAAACAAAAGTTATTCAAATGGTTTTGTATATGGTAATTGGTTGGTCATCATTTGCAACAGTTTTTGTGTTGTGGAAACACTTCACACCAACAGCAATAATTCTTATGATTGCAGGTGGTATAGCATATACAGTGGGCGCAATCCTTTACGGAATAGGCAAAAAGAAAAAGTATATACACGCCGTATTCCACATTTTTATAATTCTCGGTGCATTTCTTCATTTTCTTGGATTATATTTATATGTATTCATTTAACGCGTAGTGGTTAGTCTCATGCCTGCAAAAACAAAAGCGTGATAACCACTTCGGTTATCACGCTTTTACTATTATCTAATACCTTTTATATATTCTCTTGCATTTTCTTCTGCTTTTTCTACTGTATCATATATACTGATTGGGTGTGAAATTGGTGTCCAAAAATAATATCTTGAACCCTCATATTCATCAAAATCTAATTTAATTATACGATATGTAAATCCATTACCTTTTAATGAGATTTCAATGACATAATTATCTGATACCTGAATTGCCTTGAATACATCTTCTGATGATTTATATTGTGGATGAGATGGCTCATAAGGCGGTCGACAATGGAAACAGTTATTATCTTTATTCCAATACCAAGTTTTGAATTGCTTTGATTTTCTTGCAAATAATTTCTTTCTTCTTGAATATAAAGAATGACAGATAAGTTCTTGTTTGCCATTTTCTTTTAAGAAATAATAAGCAGAAGAAGTTACGACGTTACCTCTCAATTCTTCAATTACAAAAATAGGTGTAGTAAGGAGTTTAAGGATAAACTCCTTTGCTGATTCTTTCCAATCATCATAAGTTTCGCTGAAAAAATGCTGATGGTCGTTTATATAAAATACATTTACTGCATCATCAAATATTTCAATTAAGAAATTGTAACATATTGTAATAGTATCAGAGTGTTCTGCTTTAGTCAAAGGTAAAACAGCTGTAAGCGTATTTTCATTTACAGTAACTTTGTTTATATCTACATAAGGCGAAATAAGGTTTAGAATTTCTTGAGTAAACGTATATTTCACTTTTGCACCTTCTTTTTATAACTTCTTATCTAATTTCAATCTCTTAATAACTTTATATAACGGTATTCCAAGTCCGTAGCACATTACAAGCTCCCCAAATCCAACTTGAAAAGCCGAAATCAAAAATGCCTTAAATGCAAATTCCTCAGGCATAAATAATGTAATTTCAAGTCCAACAATAATCGCGTTTGAGAGTACAGGGAACAATGCTGAAAGCAGTGGCAAATCCTTAAATTTGATGTTTCGGGTTTTATACGATAAAACCGCCGCAATAAGTGTTGCAAGCGTACCGCATATAATGTCAACAATTCCGTAAGGACTTGTAATGTTACCTAAAAAACAACCGATTGTAAGTCCCGGAATTGCCGCAGGGGAGAAGCATGCCAGAATTGTCAATGCTTCAGAAAATCTGAATTGAATTCCACCATAAGCCACTCCAAATATGCCAGCCAGATAGGTAAGCCCTGCATAAATTGCCGCAATAACGGCTGACTCAACCACAAAAATCGTCTTTTTCTTGTTCCTATTCATTTTTTATCACTCCATAGTTTTATTTTTCGTCAGGATGGTTTCGAACTGACGTTTTTTATAAATCATTCTTGATTTGATTTATCCGTATTTGCTTTTTCCTTGAATTTCTTCAAAGTATCATTCCACAACTTTTTAGGTGTGGATTTCACATTTTTATTTATTGATGAGAACATATCTCCAATGCCGTGCATAACAAGACTTCTCACTTCAGGGTCTAAACCTTTAAGGGTTTCGTAAGCAACTGAAGAATTATTTTTTATATTTTCAGACCAATCAACAAAGCTTGTTGCATTTTCAGAGTTAACTGCATTAATCATTTGGAATAATGCCTCAACAAACTGTTCTCGTTGCTCAGGTGTAGAACTGTTTACCCAGTCGTTAAAGGTTGCATCAAAAAATTTTGAAGATTTATACAACTTTTCTCCATCAACAAAATCATTTTTCGAAATATCAATTTGCCATAAAAACAAATCGTGTTGCATAATTCCTGAACCCTCGCTCTTGATTATGCGATAATTATCACGATTGTTAAGAAGCACACCAATAAGTGATTCTTCAGGCATAAATTTCTTTATGATTTTCTCTGTTTCTATATACTCTTTTGACTCGATAAATTCCTTTGTAAAGCCGGGACTATCAAAGCTGTGTATTGCTACAATTTTTGATTTTGCTGCTTGCGAACACTTTGTAGCGCTGTAAATAGCAAGGTTACCACCCTTAGAGTGCCCTGTAAGTATAATGTTACCCTTAACTTTCTTTGCAACTGCATCAACATAAGACACAGAATGACCTTGCGCTGCAACAGGAGAGGTAAAAAGCATATTAAAGTTTTCTTTCCAACCCGTAATAGTTGAATCCGTGCCGCGAAAAGCAATACAAGCATCACCATTCGGTAGTATAAAAGTAACACCACAAAACTGAGTGTCTTTAGTTACATCAAAAATATCCTCGTAATAGTTAACTGTTATCTTGCCGTAGCGTTTGCTGTATGCAGCTGCACCAAGCAGTTTTTTATTACGCTCAGCAGTCCTTTCAAGAGGAAACATATTTTCATAAAGCGTATTTTCGGCAATTTCAGAAAGCAATAAGCCCTTGTTTCTGCTTTTAACATTCTGCACAATGTTGTCGAATTCAAAATATGCAAGTTCTGAAAACAAAAGACTGTCAATAGGGGAATAGGGTAGTGTGTCAAAATCCTTATGTGCATTGAGTAGTGCGTAATCAATAATATCTGCCACAAGAATTCACTCCTTAAGTAAAAATTGTCGGAATTGAGCCTTTGCACTCAATTCCGACTTTTAATTTTATGAAATAATTCTACTGATTATTATAATTTAAGAGAAGCAATATCAGTAAGACTCATCTTGCCGTCAGGAACTACAAATGTACTTCTCATAACGCTGAGTGCCGCGTCAAGAGATGTAAGACAAGATGTACCTGACTCAACTGCAAGTCTTCTGAGCTTGAAACCGTCGCGGTTAGCAAGACGACCGTGAGTCGGTGTGTTGATAATAAGTGAAACTTCGCCATTCTGAAGCATTTCCATAATGTTAGGCGATGTACCTGTAAGTGGATTAACCTCTTTACATTCGATTCCTGCTTCACGGATTACCTTGCATGTGCCAGGAGTTGCATAGAATTCAAATTCAGAATCTTTGAACTCTTTAAGCATTTCGCCAACTTCTTTCTTGTCCTTGTCGCGAACAGTAACAACAATCTTTGCATCTTTAGGCATTGAAACTCCGCCGCCTTCAAATGCTTTAAGAAGTGCTTCATTGTAGTCTGTTGAAATACCAAGAACTTCGCCTGTTGATTTCATTTCAGGTCCAAGAGAAGTGTCAGCACCAATAATCTTTTCAAATGAGAATACAGGAAGCTTAATTGCGTAGTAACCACTGTTCTTGTAAAGACCAGTGCCGTAACCCATATCAGCAATTCTTTCGCCAAGCATTGCGCGTGTTGCAAGACTAATTGCAGGAATACCTGTAACCTTACTGATATAAGGAACAGTTCTTGAAGAACGTGGATTAACCTCAATAATATAAACTGTCTCACGAAGAACAATAAACTGAATGTTCATCATACCAATAACGTGTAATGCAGATGCAAGACGCTTTGTATAATCAACAATAGTTTTCTGTACTTTAGCAGAGAGTGTAACAGCAGGGTAAACTGAAATTGAGTCGCCTGAGTGAATACCTGCACGGTCAATGTGTTCCATAATACCAGGAATAAGAATATCTTTACCGTCGCAAATAGCGTCAACTTCAACCTCTTGTCCCATAAGATATTTGTCAACAAGAACAGGGTGCTCTGAAAGGTCAGGAATTGTTCTTGTAATAATATCCATAAATTCAAGAATATCTTCATCACTTGCGGCAATCTGCATACCTTGTCCACCAAGAACATAGCTTGGACGAACAAGAACAGGGTATCCTAAGCTGTGTGCAGCAGCGATTGCCTCTTGTGCAGTAAATACTGTCTGTCCCTTTGGACGAGCAATATCACAGAATTCAAGAATTTCGTCAAAACGCTCTCTGTCTTCGGCAGCGTCAACGTGGTCTGCGTCAGTACCGAGAATTTTAACGCCTAAATCGTTAAGTGTCTTTGTAAGTTTAATAGCAGTTTGACCACCAAACTGAACAATAGCACCGTCAGGATTTTCAAGTTCAACAATGCTTGTAACATATTCAGGTGTAAGTGGTTCAAAATAGAGTTTGTCTGAAACGTCAAAGTCAGTTGAAACTGTTTCAGGGTTGTTGTTTACAATAATTGCTTCACAACCTGCTTTTTTGAGTGCCCATACTGAGTGAACTGAACAGTAGTCAAATTCAACACCCTGACCGATTCTGATAGGACCGGAACCCAATACCATAATCTTTTTCTTGTCAGTTTTAGGATTAACTTCATTTGCAATACCGTAATCTGAATAGTAGTATGGTGTCTGTGCCTTGAATTCAGCAGCACAAGTATCAACGATTGAGAAAGATGGTGTAATACCCCAAAGCTTTCTCATATTGTTAATAGCACTCTTTGTTGTACCAACATTCTTTGCAATAACATTGTCAGTAAAGCCCATCTTTTTAGCTTTGAAAAGAGTTTCTTTATCACATTTACCTGATTTAAGAACTTTTTCCATATCAACAATGTTTTTGATTTTATTTAAGAACCACATATCAATTTTTGTGATATCGTGGATTTCTTCTAATGCAATACCTTTATAAATTGCAACTGCAATCGCGTAAACACGAAGATTGTCAACATTATAAAGTGCTTCGTGTACTTCTTCTATGCTCATTTCCATAAATGAATCAAGAAGAAGGGATTCTTTATTTTCTTCAAGTGAATGAAGTGACTTGTGAAGTGCTGCCTCAAAAGTACGTGCAATTGACATAACTTCGCCTGTTGCCTTCATCTGTGTACCAAGAGTCTTTTTAGCAGTAACGAACTTGTCAAAAGGCCATTTTGGGAACTTACAAACAATGTAGTCGATTGTAGGCTCGAATGAAGCGAATGTCTTGCCTGTAACAGCGTTAGGAATTTCATCAAGACCAAGACCGAGAGCAATTTTTGATGCAACTCGCGCAATTGGGAAGCCTGTTGCCTTAGATGCTAATGCAGATGAACGAGAAACACGAGGGTTAACCTCAATAACTGCATATTTGAATGATGTTGGATGAAGTGCAAACTGAACGTTACAACCACCCTGAATATCAAGTGCATCAATAATGTTAAGAGCAGCGTTACGAAGCATTGAATATTCCTTATCCATAAGTGTCTGTGCAGGAGCAACAACGATTGAGTCGCCTGTATGAATACCAACAGGGTCCATATTTTCCATTGAACATATTGTAATGCAGTTACCCTTTGAGTCGCGCATTGTCTCAAACTCGATTTCTTTCCAACCAGAAATACATTTTTCAATAAGTACCTGATTTACACGTGAAAGACGAATACCGTTTGATGCAATTTCGTGAAGTTGTGCTTCATCATAAGCAATACCACCACCTGTACCACCAAGTGTGTATGCAGGACGAACAATAACAGGGTAGCCGATTTTAGCAGAGAACTCAAGTGCATCTTCAACTGTTTCAACAACAAGTGATTCAATACATGGCTCGCCAATAGCTTCCATTGTATCTTTGAATTCCTGTCTGTCTTCAGCCTTTTTGATTGACTCGGCATTAATACCGATAAGACGAACATTATTTTCTTTCAAGATTCCTAACTCATTAAGCTCCATAGCAAGGTTAAGACCTGTTTGTCCACCAAGTGAAGGAAGAAGTGAGTCCGGTTTTTCTTTTTCAATAATCTTTGTAAGTGTAGGGATTGTAAGTGGCTCAATGTAAACTTTGTCTGCAATATCGCCATCAGTCATTATTGTTGCAGGGTTAGAGTTTACGAGAACAACCTCAACGCCTTCTTCTTTAAGAGAGCGGCAGGCCTGAGTGCCCGCATAGTCAAATTCGGCTGCCTGACCAATGATAATAGGACCTGAGCCGATAACCATTACTTTTTTAATGCTTTTATCTAACATTTTATTTGCCCTCCTTAATCAAATTTTTAAAATCTTCAAACAAGAAAGCAGTGTTTGGACCTTTAACTGTGTCAGGAATAAACTGAACAGTTAAAGCGTTCTTATATTTAAGACCTTCAATTGTCTTGTCGTTAACATTAGCGCAAAGCACATCTGCGTTTGCAGGAACTTCTGTAACTGCGTAACCGTGATTATGTGCTGTAATATATGTCTTGTCTTTATCGTTAAATCTTACAGGGTAGTTGCAACCTCTATGACCGTGAAGCATTTTTTCTACCTTACCACCATTTGCAAGGGCAACAAGCTGGTGTCCTAAGCCTATTGCAAAAATTGGCATGTTGTTATCCATAAGTTTCTTGATTTCTTTGATTGTATCAGCAAATGAGTCGTGGTCTTCAACACCGTTACTGATTACAACGCCCTCATATCCACCGTTGAGAATTTCGTCTGCATTAAGTGTTGCAAATTTAGTAACAGCAAAACCGTGCTGTGCAAAAGCATTTACAAAACTCTTTCTTGCACCAAGGTCGATAAATGCAACTTTAACGCCCTCGTCAGAAATAACTTCGTCAACACCTTTGTATTCATTTTTGATTTCAAATGCTTTCATTTTGTTAAGTAAAGCATCTTTATCAGAAATATCGTCAGTAATAATTGCTTTCATAGCACCATTTTCACGAACATTCATAACGATTGCACGATTATCAAGTTCTGTAACACAAGGAATGTTATGTTTAACAAGGAACTCCTCAAGAGTCATTTCGTTTCTGAAGTTAGATGGAGTATCACAAAGTTCGTGAACTAAAAGTGCAGCAGGGTAGAGCTTGTCGCTTTCCATATCCTCAAGACAAACACCATAGTTGCCGATAAGAGGGTAGGTCATAACAACACCTAAGCCTGCATTTGATGGGTCAGAAAGCATTTCAACATATCCGGTCATTGATGTGTTGAAAATAACTTCACATACAGTTTCTTTGAATTTCGCAGCAGCTTGTCCTTCAAAAACAGCGCCGTTTTCAAGCATTAAATACGCTTTCAAAATTCACACCAGCCTTTCGATTTATTTCAACTAATTATTATACTATATAATATTGTATTATTCAATAATAAAATATTGAAAAAACACAAAAAAAATAACGACGGTAAATCCGTCGTTAAAAAACAAATGAAAAATGAGAAATACTACCGCTTGTAATTTGTGAACAACCGATAGAAGAAGGAATAGCAGTAGCAATGTTTTTCTGTTTACAAACTTGTTTTACGAACATTGTTACCACTCCTTAAATTTACTGTATGAATTTTACCATAAATCAAAAAATCAGTCAACACAAAATCACGAAAAAAATCACTTTTGGCAAAATATATAAAAAGGTAAATTTATAATACTATGTAATTTAGTAATAATTTTACGATTGAAATAAATTAGAGTTTGTCGAACAGAATGCAAAGTGCAAAATGCAAAGCGCAAAGTGTTGGAACTGCGTTGCAATTG
>CALCBQ010000163.1 GCA_937897215.1 uncultured Clostridia bacterium
AACGAAGTTTTGACGGAAGGGGGGCAAAGAGTTCGACAAACTCAAATTTAGCAAATAAAAATTATTATTGCATTTTTTGAAATATATGGTAAAATAAAATCTCTAAAATATGTAACGAGGTGTGAAAAATGATTATTCATATTTTTAACAACGCTGAAGAAATCGGCAAAGCAGTTGCCAATTTAATTGTTGAACAAGTTAATGAAAAACCTGATTCAGTTTTGGGTTTTGCAACAGGTGCTTCTCCTGTACCTACATACAAAAGTCTTATTAAAGCGTACAACAAAGGCAAGGTAAGTTTTAAGGATATTACTACTTTCAACCTTGACGAATATTGCGATTTACCAAAAGATGATAAAAACAGTTATTATACATTTATGCACGAAAATCTTTTCAATCAAATTGACGTTAAAGAAGAAAATGTTAACTTCTTAAACGGTAATGCAGAAGATACAGATGCAGAATGTATGCGTTATGACGATTTGCTTACAGAAAACAAGATTGACATTCAGCTTTTAGGTGTTGGCAGAAACGGTCATATCGGATTTAACGAGCCATCAAACAAATTCACAAAGGGTTCATTCAAGGTTCGTCTTTCACAAAGCACTATTGATGCTAACTCTGTATATTTTGATGAAGACACAATGCCACATTATGCGCTCACAATGGGTACTGTTTCAATTATGAAATCAAAACAGATTATTCTTATTGCAACAGGCAGAAGCAAGTCTGATGCTATTTATGGTCTTGTTAATGGGGACATTTCTCCATCTTGTCCGGCTTCAGTTTTACAACTTCATCCTAATGTGCATATATTCCTTGACAAAGCAGCAGCTGCAAGACTTTAATTAAATACAAAAAGCAAGACCGAGTAGTTAATTCTACTCGGTCATTTTTATTCATCAATAAATTTTATTACTTAATCGCATCAGATTAATTTGCTTTTGTAGTAGTTTCTTCAGGAATTTCCTGTTTTTCTGTAAGGAAAGACTTAAACAATTCACGATTTTCATCCATATCCATTACAAGACTAGAGCCAACACCTGTAATTGTTTTACTTGACCAGGTTTTATCTGCAGGAATCTGATGCTGAACAATAGGGTATGTATATGCTTGGTCAAGTACTGCGTTAATACCTAAATTCATAATTGTGTCAGTATCAAGATTTGTTTTAACAAGCGGAATAACTGCTTTAGCAAGGTCAAGAAGTTCAGGAATTTCTTTTGTAAGTGCCTTTTCAACAATGGCAGAAATAACCTTTCTCTGACGCTTTGTTCTCATAAAGTCAGAGTCAAGATAACGGATTCTTGAGTACCAAAGGGCTTGTTCGCCGTTAAGAAGTACATCTTCGCCTGCCTCAATTCTGACAGGCACACCTACTTTACCTGAATGGTATGTGTAGTAGCTTTCCTTTTCAGTAACATCAACATTAATTCCACCAAGTTCATCAACAATAGTTGTGAAAATTTCAAAGTCAACCATTGCATAATATGGGATTTCAACACCGAAATTAAGCTCAAGTGTATCTACAAGCATCTGAATTCCGCCCCTGAAATATGCAGAGTTAAGCTTTGCTTTTCTGTTTCTGCCTGCAATCTCAACATAAGAGTCGCGTAAAAATGATGTAAGTTTAATCTGACCATTTTTGTTATCAAGAGTAACAAGCATCATAGTGTCAGAGCGTGAATCTGTTTCGCCCTCACGAGCGTCCACACCAACAAGTAAAATGTTAATCTGGTCAGCATCTGAATAAAGTTCGTCGCTTGAAATGTAAAGATTCGGCTCTAACTGCTCGTCCGTGTTAAATAAAGATAAAAGGTCTTTTGCAGTGTCGTAGCCGTAGAATCCAACACAAGAAACTGCAACAATAACAAGACACAAAAGCACAAGAATTGTATTTCTTATGGGGTGTCTTTTCTTTTTCTTCTCTTTTCGTTTTTTATCGTTTTCTGATGAAATATCGCCATAAACATCGTTTATATCATCATACTGAATTTCCTGACGGCGTCTGTTTTGAACCGCGCTGTTATATTTAACTGTAAATTCTTCGCTTGAATAATCACGGGATTCGTCATATTCTTCAGCATCTTTGTAACCTGAAAAAGAAGAAATATCTTCAAAATCTTTATCGTTTGCAGAATTGCTGTAAAAGTCTTCGTATTCGTCATTTTTTGATGAATTACTGAAAATATCTTCAAATTCATCAGAATTAAAACGATTATCTGCCAAAATGCCCACTCCTTTAGCCACATATTCTCTATTTTATTTTACAATAATATACATAAAATCTCAATGGTTTTTTGAAAAAAAGAAGTGGTATTTCAAGAAAATTTTAACTAACTCTTGCAACATCCGTATAAAATATGTATAATGAAAGACAGTTTTAGACGAATCTGCAAATTCAGATTCAATTTTTCGGGAGTAGATACATATGTTAGGCAAATATGTTAGGGTTCGTGTTACGAAGCCTATGCACTCCTTTGACAATGAAAGCGGTATTGCTTACGAACTTAATTTCGGTAATGTTGAAAGCGGAATTGACGCGCGTTCACCGGTCAAGGGTGCATACATTATGGGCGTTACACACAGGGTAAGAGTTTTTGAAGGCCGTGTAATCGCTGTTGTTAAAAGAAAAAATATGGGCGGAATAATGCTTGTTGTTGCGCCGAAAAGTAAACGCTATATTGTGCATGATATTGTAGACGCAATTGAGTTTGCCGAGAAAAAAGGCACTTATGATATGAGTTGTCTTTATGAGTGCTCTTGCGGTGCTATTGTTTATCGAATTATCAATGACGAAATAAGGTTTTTGCTAATTAAAAACAAGCGCAGTCTTAATTGGGGATTCCCTAAAGGTCATATGGAGCGTGGCGAAAACGAACACGAAACAGCATACCGCGAAATTCTTGAAGAAACAGGAATAAGAGCAGAATTTATGCCTGATTTCAGATATAAGTCAGAGTATTCAATCCAAGGCAGAATTGAGAAAAAAGTTATAATCTTCCTTGCAACTACAAAAGATACAAGCACAATTATTCAGCGTGAAGAAATTGAAGAATATTTGTGGCTTAAGTACGATAAAGCAATGACTATGCTTAAATTCCCAAACGATAAATATCTTCTTACAAAAGCACAGGAATATCTTGAAAGGGTAGGTGTTGTGAATGGTTGAAGCAATCGTTAATGAAATTATGACACTCCTGCAAGATAAAATTCCTGAAGAATTGGTAGCTTTTGTTATTTCACTTTGTCCCGTACTTGAATGCCGTGGCGGTATGATTGCCGC
Organism: uncultured Clostridia bacterium; assembly: GCA_937897215.1. GTDB lineage: Bacteria > Bacillota > Clostridia > Oscillospirales > Acutalibacteraceae > Fimenecus. Next base: position 3,287 of record CALCBQ010000163.1, read on the forward strand.
GCGACTTATGGAAATTCCATTTATCAAGGCTTTTTTGATTTGTTATCTTGGTAATATGATTCCGATTCCTTTTATTATTCTTTTCATTAGAAAGATTTTCGATTTTCTTCGCCGATTTAAGTTTTTCTCAAAAATTGTTGAAAAACTTGAGGCAAAAACAGAAAAGAATAAAGAAAAAGTACTTAAATATGAGGCGTGGGGATTGCTCTTATTCGTTGCAATTCCACTTCCCGGCACAGGCGGTTGGACAGGTGCATTAATGGCTGCACTTCTTGATATAAGAATGAAAAAATCTTTGCCGATTATAGCACTTGGAGTGCTGATTGCAGGATTTATAATGTCTGCACTTACTTACGGAATATTTCAGATGTAAAGCAAAGCTCTATGGCAACCCCATAGAGCTTTTTATTTGATAAATTGAAGTTTGTCTAACAATACAAAAAGGACGGTTCGTGTTGAATCATCCTTTAATTTTGCGTTCTGCATTTATTCAATTGGTTTTGAAACCTCTACCCATTCTTTATAGTTTGAGTATTTTTCCAGTTCTGCGATTGTAAGTTCAATGGCACTGTTTGAGCCACCAACTGCAGGGAAAACAGTTTTGAATCGTTTCATTGATGTATCAAGATAAACATCTACACCGTCTTTAATACCGAATGGGCAAACGCCACCGATTTGATGACCTACATATTCTTCAAGTTGGTCCGGAGACATCATTTTAGCTTTTGTATGGAAGAAACCTTTGTATTTTGAGTTATCAACCTTAACGTCGCCAGCCATAAGTATAAGAATTGGTTGTTCGCCAACCATAAATGAGAGAGTCTTTGCAATTCGAGCGCCTTCAACACCTAAAGCCTGTGCTGCAAGTTCAACAGTTGCACTTGAAACCTCAAATTCCTGCACTCTGTCTTCCATACCGAATTGACGAAAATACTCTCTGCCTTTTTCAATAGACATATTTAATCATTCCTCTCCCCTCCCTCCGTGAGGGAGGTGGCATTTTCGCAAGAAAATGACGGAGGGAGTTTGTCGTTGTTCATTAACTCCCTCAGTCGCTTCGCGACAGCTCCCTCAAAGAGGGAGCGAAATAGTAAAAATAGCGGGACGGTGCGCACCGTCCCCTACAATTTTTACTGAATTTCTGAAAGTTTAACAGGTCTGCCTTCATTTGCTGATTTTTCAGCAGCAAGAGCAATCTTAACTG
>CALCBQ010000164.1 GCA_937897215.1 uncultured Clostridia bacterium
ATTTAGCTGACCGATACTAATAGGTCGAGGGCTTGATCTAAAACGAATTGAATTGATAAAATATGAGAGTAAGTCTTTCTTACGATTTCTCTTTCAGTTTTTGACAAAGATGTTCAGCCGAAAGGCTTGACATATATGTGGCGAGACCAATGAAGGTTAAGCGTCACACTTATTCGGTGGCTATAGCGAGGAGGTCACACCTGTTCCCATTCCGAACACAGTAGTTAAGCTCCTTAGCGCAGAAGGTACTTGGCGGGCGACTGCCCGGGAGAATATGACGCCGCCGGAATTAAAGTCAGATTCTTAATCTGACTTTAAATATTCCTCCTTAGCTCAGTCGGTAGAGCATGCGGCTGTTAACCGCAGGGTCGTTGGTTCGAGTCCAACTGGGGGAGCCAAAATAAAAGCACTTCTTCGGAAGTGCTTTTATTTTGCTTTTCTTCAATTTGATTTGAACTAATGACCTTGTGTAACAACAGACGCATTCGGCTGTTAACTGGTTTATAAATTTGACCGTTCAGTGAACGAATAGTCAAATTTATAAACGGGAAGAAACACAGAGCGTTGCGACCGCTCCAAGGGAAGCAAGGCGACAATGTTTCTGACCGAATGGGTCGTTGCATTTTTTTAGAAAATGTGTATAATTAAAATTAAGAGGTGAGTTTATGAACAAAAGATTTCCTTTCCCAAAAAGATATTGGGTATATTTGTGTGGAACAATAGTTTTTGGCTTATTACTTATTCTTAATATTTATCGTACAGATAGTTGGACAGGTGATAAGCCCTTTTCTGAATTTGCCCCAAATGATTGGAATTTGTTTTTTATTTTTATATTGGAAGAAGTTCTTATTTTTGTCCTAATGATTTTATTTGCTTTTTTAGGAGGTAGAATATCCCGAAGAAGAAATGATAAAATCATTGAACAGTGGAATATAGATAAATATTCTGGGATTAAGCCAGGAGATTATGATTATATTTGGTTTGATTTTGATATGACTGAACGCGCTTTGATATTAAAAGACGGTGACACTTATAAGCTTTATGTACACGAATATGATGAGCGAACAGATGATTGGAATTCTGTTAATTCGGTTAGCATGTATGATGATTTAAATAAACTTAAATATGCGTTGTTTTATGAGTTTGATTTCTTTTGTGAGGAAAATGCCGAATTAGATGAACATGGAGATGAAATGTTTAAAGGCTAATTGGGGTTCAAAATCGGGGTGTAAATACAAAATAAAAGCACTTCTTCGGAAGTACTTTTATTTTGCTTTTCTTCAATTAGATTTTAACCAATGACCTTGTGTAGTGCAGACGCATTCGGCTGTTAACTAGTTTATAAATTTGACCGTTCAGTAAACGAATAGTCAAATTTATAAACGGGAAGAAACACAGAACATTGCGACCGCTCCAAGGGAAGCAAGGCGACAATGTTTCTGACCGAATGGGTCGTTGCATTTTTTAGAAAAAATGTGTATAATTTAAATTAAGAGGTGAGCTTATGAAGAGTAATCAAGATTTTATTATCAGACAAGCAGAAATTACAGATGCTGAAGATATTTATTATATCAATAAAACGAGTTTGGGCTATGATTACGATTTGGATAAGCAAAGAAAAAATTTAAAATCAGTACTTAACGATAAAACTCAAGTGATTTTTGTTGCAGATATTGGCAACAAAGTTGTCGGCTATATTCATCTGACAAGCTATGATGTGATATATACTGATACTTATAAGAATTGTTTAGGACTTTCAGTTGATAATGATTATAAGCGAATGGGTATCGGTTCTGCATTATTAAATCAAGGAGAAATATGGGCAAAAGAAAATGGTGCGGTTGGAATTCGACTTTGTTCAGGTATAGAACGAGAAAATGCTCATAAATTTTACAAATCACAAGGTTACATTGAAAATAAACTGCAAAAGAATTTGAAAAAGGTATTTTATGAATATTTATAAATATTTTAGGTGTGGTATAGAATGAATTTCCTTAATAACAGTGATAAGCATTTAATGTCAGTTTTACCTGACATTGTTTTTGAAAACCTTAACAAAAAGGCTGTAAGTTTCAAGTTTATCGGCGGAGGTAGTTATGGTAGAGTTTATAAGACTACTCTTTTTGACGATGAGGTTATTGCTGTCAAAGGTTATAAACTTGAAGGTATGAATAAAGATGAAGCTTACCAGTTGAAATTTTTAGCAGAGAACACAAGTGTTAAAATGCCTAAAGTTCTTTTTACATACGAAGATGATAATACCGAAATATTAGGTATGACTTTTGTTGAAGGGCAAAATGTATTAAGTCCTATATTTTTATTAAAAAGCAAAAGTCAAAAGCAAAAATTCGCAGAAGAAGTTATTTCAGGTATGTTGGAGTTGCATAGTATTACGAATGACAAGTTTGGCGAGTTGTCAAATCCTGTTTATGACAGTTGGTACGATTATTACCAAAAAGAAAAGCAAGAGCCATGGCTTAAAGCGTTGAATGAATTAACTAAAAAGGGAAAATTTAGCAATAAAAAGATGAAAGTCTTGTATGATGCAACAGAACTTTTCAATAAATTATCGCAAGAAAACACAAAACCTGTGCTGATTCACGCCGACCTTAATATAATGAACATAATGGCAGACCCTAAAACGTTTAAGTTGACCGGATTTATCGACCCTTGTGGTAGCATTTGGGCAGACAGGGAATACGATTTGTTCCAGCTTCGAAATATGTGGGGAGATGCTTATAACTTGTATGAAACGTATAAAAGCAAATGTAAAATGAACGAGTTTACTGATTTCAGAGTTGCTTATTATGGTGCTATGCTTGAAGCATCGATGCGACTTAAAGGTGGTCATATTGTACCGCTGTGGGAGGATTTGAATTTCGCCAGACTTAAAAAAGAAATGAAAAAGATAAAGAATAATATATAATAAAACATTTTGATATATTAGAGTTTGCAGGTATGTTTTTAATGTCATTCTGAGCGCAGCGAAGAATGACATTATTTTTTTTATAATCGCAACGCAGTTCCAACGTTTTGTGCTTTGCATTTTGCACTTTGTATTCTGTTCAACAAACTATATTTTGTCAGTTGAATGCTTGAAAAATTTAATTATTTATGGTATTTTAAGGGTATAAATTTAAAGGGAGTGTTGCATTATGGCAAAAGTAAAAGGTAAAAAAGGGAAAAAGGTTTTAATTACAATTATTTCTGTAATTATAGTTCTTGCAATTTTAATTACAGGTGCTAATCTTTTAGCGGTGCAGAATCTTTTGAAAAAAGGCAGTTCATATAACAAAGTTGAAATTGAAAATCAACTTATTCCGCAAAAAGATGAAAATGGAAACTGGTATTTTACAACTGATGGGGATTTCAAAGTAATGCACATTACCGATATTCATATCGGTGGTGGATTTATGTCAAAAACTGTTGACGAAAAAGCGCTTAACGCAGTTGCGACAATGATAACAAAGGAAAAACCTGACCTTGTTATTGCAACAGGCGATATTGCCTTCCCTGTGCCATATATGGCAGGTACATTCAACAATTATAGTGGCGCAAAGGCTTTTGCAAACTTAATGGAAAGTCTTGGGGTTTACTGGGATGTTACTTTTGGCAATCACGACGCTGAATGTTACTCATATTTTGACCGAGAAGCAGTTGCGGAATTTTACGAAAATGAAGAATATAAATATTGCTTATTCCAAGCAGGGCCAGAAGATGTTGACGGTTACGGCAACCACACTATTGAGGTTAAAAACTCGGAGGGGCTTATTACTCAGGCAATGATTTTAATCGATTCTCAAGCCTATGTTAAGAATAACCTTATTGAAAGCATTAAAGGTACTTATGATAATATTCACGCCAATCAAGTAGAGTGGTATGAATCTGAAGTTAAGAGAATGAACGCTGAAAATCAGAAAATCAATGCTGATGCAGAAACTGTTAAATCTCTTGCATTTTTCCATATTCCATTGGTAGAAATGATGGATGCATGGACTGAATTCGAAAAAAACAATTTCAAAGATACAGATAATTTCAAATACATAGAAGGTATAATCGGCGAAGGTGGCAGAAGAGTTTACTGTGGATTAGGCGAAGATGACCTTTTTGAAAAAATGCTTGAATTAGGCTCTACAAAGGCAATGTTCAACGGACACGACCATATTAACAGTACAACTTTTGAGTATAAAGGTATTCAATTCAGTTATGGTTACAGCATTGACTATTTTGCATATAGTGGTATCGACAAACTTGGCTCACAAAGAGGTTGTACTATGATTACCTGTAAGCCTGACAGTACATTTACTATTGATAAATATAATTATTATTCTGACCGATATGTCCTTGAAGGTTTCACTCGTGAAGAAGTTACAATGCAGTATGAAGATGTAACATATCAGACACCATTGGAATAACTTAAGGGAATTAAAAATATGCTTAAAGAAAAACTTAGTAAAAAGAATTGGTTTATAATCACCCTGTTCTGCTTTATGGGTGGTATTGCTTGGAATACTGAAAACATGTATTTCAACACATTTATTACCAATGAGATATATGCTGACGTATCACAATCAGCTATTTTAGGCTCAATGGAAGCAACAACTGCAGTAGCACGTATGGTTGCTCTCTCAGCGATTGCAGCAGTGCTTACAACATTTGTAATGGGTGCGTTAAGTGATAAACTTAAAAACCGTAAAATGTTTATTTCTGTAGGTTATATCCTTTGGGGTATTGTTACTGCTATGTTTGGTTTCATTACAAAAGAAAATGTGGCAAACCTTTTTAATCTTACTGATGAGGCAAAAATTCTCGGCACAACAGTATGGTTTGTTATTCTTATGGATATTGTAATGACCTTTATGGGCTCAACAAGTAATGACGCGGCATTCCAAGCATGGGTAACAGATGTTACCGTTCCTCGCCAAAGACCTATTGTTGAGACAGTTTTATCTGTTGTGGGTACAATTTCTTCATTTGCAGTTACAGGCGTAGGCAGTTTTGCTCAGGCTGGGACTATTACATACAAAGCATTTTTCATAGGGCTTGGACTTATTGTTACTTTATGTGGTGTTGTGGGATTATTCCTTATTAAAGACCCACCTCGCACACTGCAAATTAAAACTTCTTCTAACTATTGGGCTGACCTTGTATATGGCTTCAGACCATCTGTTATAAAAGAAAATGCTAGACTTTATCTTGCACTCTTGTCATTCTGTTTTGCAATTATTGCATTCCAGGTTTTCTATCCTTATCTTCTTACTTATGTTCAGTATGTTGTTATTCCCGACAATGGTGGTGTAGAAAACCTTTTAAGAGCACCTGTAATAATAACTGCAGTTATTGTAGCAATTATCACTCTTACTTGTATTGTAACACTTCTGAAGCTTTCTACAAAGAAAAGAGGCTTATGTCTTGCAACTGGCGTTATTGTTCTTACCGTTGGCTTTTTACTTCTTTCAACAAGCACAAGCATTTATGTTATTCTCATTAGTATTGTGCCAGTTGTGCTTGGCAACGCTCTTGTCAACATACTTTTCAGTGCTACGGTTAAGGATTTTATACCTGATGGCAAAACCGGTATGTTCCAAGGTATAAGAATGATATTTGCCGTTATGCTTCCAATGGTTATAGGTCCTGTTATTGGTGACAAGGCGTGTCAAAGTGCTGCACAAACCATTATAAACGAAGTAGGGGCAGAGGTAATTGTACCTGCAAAGAATATGTTCTTGTGGGCAGGTATTGTATGTATTTTTGCTATAATTCCATTATATTTCCTTATTAAAAAAGGATTTGATATAACAGAAAGCCAAAAAGAGGTTGCGAAAGATGAATAAATGGAATTTTTATACATCAAAAGAAATAAAGCCTGAAGGTTGGCTTCGCCGTCAGCTTGAAATTCAAGCAGAGGGTTTAAGTGGTAATCTTCACAAAATCTGGCCTGATATTCGTGATAGTGCGTGGATTGGTGGCGACCGTGAGGGTTGGGAAAGAGTACCTTATTGGCTTGATGGATTTATTCCCCTTGCATATCTGCTCGAAAATGAAGAAATGATTGCAACAGTAAAAAAATACATAGATGCTATTGTTTCAGCACAAGAAGATGATGGTTGGATTTGTCCTTGCAAAGACGGGAAACGAGAAAAATACGACACTTGGGCAATACAGCTTATTTGTAAAGTGCTTAAAGTATATTACGATTGCTCAGGGGATGAGAGAATTCCCGAAGTGATTTATAAAGTACTTAAAAACTATTATGAAATGCTTAAAAGTGGCGAAATCAAGCTGTTTCAATGGGCAAAATACAGATGGTTTGAGTCTTTCATTTCACTTAATTTCTTATATGAAAAGTATCAGGAAGATTGGATTAAAGATTTAGCAAAAATTATTAAAGAGCAAGGCTTTGACTATAATACAGCAACAGAAAAATGGAAAAAGCCAAGTCATATGTGGGTGTTGAATACTCACATAGTAAATATGACTATGATGCTTAAAAGCGAGGCTGTTTCTCACGATTTGTTAGGCGAAGAATACACAGACAATGCTGAAAAACTTCGCAAAATTCTTGATAAATACAACGGTACTGCCTTTGAGGGCTTTACAGGGGACGAAGTGCTTTCAGGACTTGATCCAACAAAAGGTACTGAATGTTGTGCAGTTGTTGAGCAAATGTATTCTTACGAAGAAATTTTTGCTCATACCGGCGACAACAAGTGGGCAGAGCGTCTTGAAGTGATTGCATTTAACGCTTTACCTGCTACTCTCAGCGAAGATATGTGGACTCACCAATATGTTCAACAGGTTAATCAGATTGCTTGTCAAAAAACAATGATTATGGCTCCGTGGAGTACAAACGGACCTTATGCGCATACTTTCGGACTTGAACCAAACTTTGGTTGCTGTACTGCAAACTTTAATCAGGGCTGGCCTAAATTTGCTCTTTCACCATTTATGCATAACGGTAATACAATAATCAATTCTGTTATGTTACCATCTGTTCTCAATGATAATGGTGTTACAATCAAGCTCGAAACTAACTACCCATTTGAAAACAAAATGCATTATTATATTGATGCGGATAAAGATTTTGATTTTGTAATTCGTATTCCAACCTTTGCAAAAAATCTTAAAGTAAATGGCGAAAAAGCAGAAGTAAAAGACCTTGAATTCTCAATAAAAACAGGCAAAACAGAAATTCGGTTAGAATTTGAAACAATTCCATATCTTAAAGAAAGACCAAATAACCTTTATGCTTTGCAAATGGGTTCTTTGCTTTTCGCTGTTCCAATTAAATATGAAAAAGAGATGAGAGAAT
>CALCBQ010000165.1 GCA_937897215.1 uncultured Clostridia bacterium
CTCATTCTCTATCAATTTAATATTTTATATTGTCTAAACTTTGGGGTTCACTTCAGTTTAGTAGCCATTTTTTATTGAAAAAATCAACGAGTTGCAATATAATAAACAAAAGAGGTGTTTTTATGAAAAAACTAATTTCGCTTTTGCTTATATTTACTATAATTTTAACATTGTTTGGTTGCGCAAAGACTGAAATAAAGTCATTAGACCAATATAATAATTCAAATCCAAAAGAAATGAGCCTTTTAACTGTAAAAGATGGATACATAGTTAATGAAAACGGTGAAAATGTAGTCCTAAGAGGTGTAAATTTAGGTAACTGGCTTTTATGGGAAACTTGGATGGGTTTTGTACCTGAATATACAGAAGACTGGGCGTATTTTGATACTTTACAAATATTCATTGACCGATTTGGCGAAGAAAAAACTAACGAAATCGTAAAAACTTTTGAAGATAATTTCATTACTGAAAATGATATAGCACAAATTGAAAAACTTGGGTTCAACTGTATTCGTGTGCCATTCTGGTATCGTAATTTTATGACAGAAGACCTTGTTTGGCTTGCAGAAAATCATAACGACAACAAAGGTTTTCAAAAACTTGATTGGCTTATTTCAACTTGCGAAAAATACGGTATTTACGTAATGCTTGATTTACATGGTGCCCCAGGTGGTCAAAGCAAAAATCATTGTACAGGCAAAGCAGGACGTAACGAACTTTACGAAAATGAAACTATGATGAATGCAACTGTTGAACTTTGGTCTGCTATTGCAGAGCGTTATAAAGATAACAAAACTGTGTGTGCCTATGATTTGTTAAACGAGCCACAAAATAACGGTGGTTATGAGGGCGATTACAACTGGGCCGCAGAAAGTGAAGTTGCAGTTTCGCATACAAACAAGGCGTATGATACACTCTATAAAGCAATTCGTGAAATCGATAAAAACCACATAATCTCATTTGAGGGTGTATGGTCAACAACAGTTCTTCCAAATCCAAAGGAAATGGGCTATGAAAATATGCTCTATCAATTGCACCTTTACGACAGCGAGAAAGGTATGATTCGCTATCGTATTGACGAGTTAAAAACTGCCCGTAAAGATTGTGGAGTGGCAGTAGTTGTTGGAGAATACAATAACCACGAATGTGAAGAATATGCACAAAAGAAATACGATAAAAATGATATAAGCCGAATTAAGTGGACTTATAAGACATATAACGCAGGAGAGAGTTGGGGCATATTCAATAAAGATGTGGAACGTATTGATATTAAAACTGCATCTTACGAAGAAATTCTTACATTTATAAAAGAAAACACAAAAACAGAATCTTTTAATTTTAATGCAGAAGAAATGGCAATTCTTAGATAGTTTTTATTGATTATTTATTTGAATAATGATATAATTTAAAAGATATATACTCGTATAAGGAGTTGGAAAATTTGGATATTCAGGCAATAAAAAACACAATCAAAAACGGTAACGCTGTACTCGGTATTGAAATGGGTTCAACACGAATTAAAGCTGTTTTGATTGACGAAAAGCACAATCCTATTGCAAGTGGCTCTCACGGATGGGAAAACCGTTTTGAAAATGGCGTTTGGACATATCACTTAGATGACGTGTGGGCAGGACTTCAGGATGCTTATAAAAATCTTAAAGCTGATATAGAAGAAAAGTATGGTGTTAAACTTACAAAACTTAAAGCAATGGGCTTTTCTGCTATGATGCACGGCTATCTTCCATTCGACAAAGACGGTAAACAACTTGTAGAATTCAGAACTTGGAGAAATACTATCACAGAGCAATCTGCAACAGAACTTACTGAACTTTTCAAGTTTAATATTCCTCAGCGTTGGAGTATTGCTCATTTATATCAGGCAATTTTAAACGGAGAAGGCCATCTCCCAAATATCGATTTTTTAACAACACTTGAGGGCTATGTTCATTGGATGCTCACAGGGGAAAAGGTAATCGGCATCGGTGAGGCAGCAGGTATGTTCCCAATTGATAGCACAAAAAATTGCTATGACGAAAAAATGGTAGCAGATTTTGATTCTAAAATTAAAGATAAAGGTTACAGTTGGAAACTCCTTGACATTTTGCCAAAAATCCTTGTTGCAGGCGAGAACGCAGGCACTCTTACAAAAGACGGCGCATTACTTCTTGACCCAACAGGTGAGTTAGAATGTGGTTGTCCACTTTGTCCACCTGAAGGTGACGCTGGTACTGGTATGGTTGCAACAAATAGTGTTGCAGCAAAAACAGGCAACATTTCAGCAGGTACATCAATTTTTGGTATGATTGTTCTTGATAAAGCACTTTCAGATGTTTATACAGAAATTGATATGGTTACAACCCCAACAGGTAAACCTGTTGCTATGGTGCATTGTAATACTTGCACATCTGATTTAGATGCTTATGTGAAACTTTTTGCAGAGGTACTTAAAAATAGTGGCGTAGAGGTTAACAAACCAGCTCTTTATGATATGCTTTATGCAGAGGCGCTTAAAGGCGATGCAGATTGTAATGGCATTATCAGTTTCAACTACTATTCAGGCGAGCCTGTAACAGATACTACAGAGGGCAGACCATTACTTGTTAGAATGCCTGATAGCAAATTTAGTCTTGCAAACTTTATGCGAGCACAACTTTACGGCACAATGGCAACACTTCGCCTTGGTATGAATATTCTTTTTGATAAAGAAAATGTTCAAATTGAAAAGCTTTTGGGACATGGTGGACTTTTCAAAACTCCGATTGTTGGTCAAAAGCTTATGGCAGGTGCTCTTAACACTCCTGTTGCAGTTATGGAAACTGCAGGCGAGGGTGGTGCTTGGGGTATTGCACTTCTTGCAGCATATATGGCAAATAAAGATAATGAAACTCTTGAAGATTATCTTGAAAATAAGGTTTTCGCAGAGTACAAAGCTAGTGTTGTTGAGCCGGACAAAGCAGATGTTGACGGATTTAATGAATATATAAAGAGATATGAGTTAGCAGTTGCAGTTGAAAAATCTGCAATCAACTCTCTTAAATAAAAGGAGAAATTATTATGAGTCTTAAAAATTATGAATTTTGGTTTGTAGTTGGTAGTCAGTTCCTTTATGGTTCTGAAGTTTTAGAAACAGTTGCAGCTCGTGCACAAGAAATGGTTGACGAATTAAATAAGTCAGACCTTCTTCCTTGCAAAATCGTTTATAAAGTAACTGCAAAAACAAATAAAGAAATTACAGATGTTGTAAGAGAAGCAAACTACGATAAAAAGTGTGCAGGTATCATTACT
>CALCBQ010000166.1 GCA_937897215.1 uncultured Clostridia bacterium
CAATTATTGTAATTCTGCCCTTATTTGCTTCCATAACTGCTTCAAGTGTCTTTTTACGGTCCTCAACGCTGTGGTAGATACATTCGCCTGATGAACCACCAACATAAAGTCCGTCAACACCTTTTTCGATAAGAAATTCCACTAATGACTTTACACCATCAACTGAAATTTCGCCATTTTCATCATAACAAGCATAAAAAGCAGGAATAACTCCCTTATATTTTTCAAGACTCATTTTAATTAACCTCTTTCCTCAATTTCTTTCATCATTTGGTCAAGCATAATAAGACATCTTGGCACGTGGAATGGTCCTTTGAATGTTGAACCGATACAAGCAGGGAGTGTAGGGTTACCGTCGCGACGAAGATAACCATACCATTCTCCACAAGGAGCCACTGCAAAATGGTCTTTAGTGTAGTCGAACAACTGATTGAAAATTTCAAGATATTTCTCATCTTTTGTATCTCTATAAATCATTAAAGATGCAATAAGTGCCTCATTGTGTGGCCACCAGAGTTTCATATCGTGTTCATAAGCCTCAGGTGGATTGCCAAGACAGTCAAAGAAGTAAAGAATACCACCGAATTCCTTGTCCCAGCCTTTGTGGAATGCCATATCAAAAATTTCAATTGCTTTTGCGTGAAGTTCCTTGTCGCCTGTCTCGTTTGCTCTTTCCATAAGGAACCAGCTACACTCAATATCGTGGCCAGGGTTTACAACTCTGCCTTCTGTAATGTTAAGGCGAGGTGTACCGTCAAGTGAAACGCTTTCAAGTGTGCAACCTAAATCTTTTTTTACGTGATATTTGAAAATGTAAGCTACACATTCATCTGCACGCTTGTTATAAAGTTCGGCATTTTCAGGGTCAACACGAAGCATAACTGATGTAACGTTAAGAATAATCATTGGAATACCAAGGGCACGACCTGTGCGAGTTTCAGGCTCTGTCTTTGGACCTAAACCTGTTGGGTCAGGCATTCCGTGGTTAAGATTCCAATACATATCGTATGATCTTCTTGCTCTTTCAAGATGCTCTTTTTCGCCTGTAATACCGTAATATTCAGCGTTTGCAATACAGTAGAATGCCTCTGAATAGCAGTATCTTCTCTGACGAAGTGGCTTACCGTCTTCTGTAACTGTAAAGTAAAGTCTGCCGTCAGCATTTTTGTTTATACAGTAATTTTCAAGAAAGTCGATACAACTTTTACTTGCGTCAAGCCATTCTTGTTTTACGCCGTAAATGTGGCAAAGATAAGCGAAAGTCCAACCACATCTGCCTTGCATCCAAACGCTTTTGTCAGTTGAGAAAACTTTGCCGTCTTTGTCAAGACAAGTGTAAACGCCGCCGTGAACTTTATCCATACCGTTTTTAAGCCAGAAATCAGCAACGCTTGAAAGTTCATTTAAAACCCATTGTCTTTGTTCTTTAAGGTTCATTTATTTCACCCCATATTTATTAAAATTTCCACAAAAATTGTAGCACATAAAATATGCTTTGTAAAGTGAAAAAACCTCCCGAAAGAGAGGTTTTTTACATAATTAATGGTTATTCTTCGTTGGTTTTGCCAACACTTTCCCAGTCAACAAGAATATTGTTGTTATAGAAGTTACTGCGGTTTTCAAGTTCTTTGTTTACGTTTTCATAACCGTCGCGTTCAAATAAGGTTTGTTCATCAGAGAAAAGGTTTGTGCCGATTCCAAGACGATTACCTTCAATTTCAACGCCAAGACTTGCAAGAAGTGTTGGGAACATGTCAAATACAGCCCAACTTCTGTTATGCAATCTTGAATCATCAACATCGGTAACATTTGGTGCTGGGTTCAGAACAAGGTTAAACCCTGTTCTTTCATAGCCTTTAACATTTTCAAAGAAAGAGTTTGCCATACTTAAGTGGTCTCCAATAAGAACGATTGTTGTGTTTTCATAGAATGGTTGACTCTGAATCCAACGAACAAATTTAACTGCTTCTGCTTGACTGTAATGAATAACATTAGCATATTGAGTATCAAACTTTTTCTCTGCTTTAGGACTCAAATATCCTTCGGGAGCATGAGTGTCAACAGTTTCCATAACAAAATGGAATGGCTTGCCTGTTTCGTAAAGACGAGTAATTTCAAGCTTGGCAAGTTCGTAAAGTTTATCGTCTTCAAATCCCCACCATACATGATAGTCAGATGGAATCCAACCCATATCAATACAACCACTGTAATCACGGATATTAAAGTTACCGTGAGATTTGAAATAGAATGAAAGCCCACCAAATTCTGCTTCTGCACCAAACATAACAGATTGTTCATAACCTTGTTCTTTAAGAATATCGCCTAAAGCAGTAGCACCAGGTAAAAAGTTGTTTTCCGCACCGTAAGAGTTGCCGCTTACAGGCACTTTCATAGGAAGACCTGTACCCATATTTGCAATTGAAGCAACTGACCAGTTACCGCCTGTAGATGTTCTGAACCCGCCGAATCCTTCTGCCTGATGTGAGAAGTTGTAGCCCTCATCTGTAAGTGCTGCTAATTCAGGCATAAGGTTTTCCTCAAAATAACCACCAAGTTCTTTTGAAAAATATGTTGTTTCCATTGATTCAAGATAAATGTGAATCAAATTGCGCTTTTCTTCAGGGAATGTTAACTCGGTTGTTTTAGGGTCAGCATAGTTGTCTTCAATATATGGAGAAGCTGACAAATATGCTGAATATAATTTTTGAAGTTGAAAACGATTAATCAAAAATGCAAAACCACCAACGAAAACCGCAATAGCGAGAATAAGAGCAATTATTCTTATAGCGAGATTAGGTAAAACGGTTGTTTGTTTATTGTGAAGGTTGTGAACAAGTTTATAAGGACTTAAAACTATAAGACAGAAAAACGCTGTTAAAAATGCAGTTGAAAGGAAAGGACCTTCAATAGCAGAAATGTAAACACCTGTATCTGTTCCTTCAAGAGGAGAGTTTAGATTTATAAGAATCTGGTCAGGAGCAAGGTCGCCGAATGCTTCTTTGCCCCAAAGAGTACCTGTAAATGCAGCAACGCCTAAAGCGAAAAGTATAATTGCAATTATACATAATGCACGTGAGCGCTTTTTACCGTTTGGCTCTGTCTTTTCAAAAGTGAAAACTTTTTTGCAGATTCCAAGTACAAATAAGAACGCAACGCCAATTGCAAGAATGAGTGCTGCATATTCAAGTGCATACCACGGACCATGTAATGATGGTTGGAATATGTTTATTACTCCGAGTACATTTTTCATGAGGAAAAATGCTGTAAGATTTATAAAAATTGTATCTCTAAAACAGATGTGTATATAAGTCTTGACTTTCTTTTCTCCGCTAATTAAGAATATGTCTGCCAAACTTATAAGCAGACCGACAATAATTGCAAATAACCAAAGCATAATAATACCCCTTTAAAATATTGTTTATTTTAATAAAATAATACCACAATTAAATTAACGATACAACCCACAAAATTATAAACTAAAAAGTCGTTATTAACTAACAGTTTTCGTATCAACAAGAATATTGTTGTTATAGAAATTACTGCGATTTTTTAGTTCTTCGTTAACCTTTCTGAATCCGTCTCTTTCAATAATTGTTTGTTGACCAGATAACAGATTTGTACCAATACCAAGACGATTACCCTCTATTTCAACACCAATACTCGCAAGTGTTGTGGGGAACATATCAAACGCAGCCCATTTTCTGTTAAAGGTGTGTTCTGCTGGGATACTTTGAAGATTTTCAGGAAGATTTAAAAACAGATTATATGTTGTACGTGTATAATCTGTAATGTCTCCAACAAATGAATCCGCCATACTCAAATGGTCGCCAATGATAACAATAGTGGTGTTTTCATAGAAATCTTGTTGTTGAATCCAACGAACAAATTTAACTGCCTCTGCCTGACTATAATAAATGCAGTTAGCATATTGTGATTTGTATTTCTTTTCAGCATTAGGACTTAAATATCCGTTGGGAGCGTGAGTGTCAGCAGTTTCCATAACAAAGTGGAATGGTTTGTCTGAAGAAGCAAGTCTTGTAAGTTCAGTTTTTGCAAACTCATAAAGTTTGTCATCTTCATATCCCCACCATACATTATAGTGTTCAGATAACCAACCTTGTTCAATAACACCTTTGTGGTCAAGAATATTGAAGTCTCCGTGAGACTGGAAGAAGAAATTAAGTCCACCAAAAGCTGCGTCAGCGCCAAACATTACAGATTGCTCATAACCTTGTTCATAAAGTATGTCTCCTAATGTTGTAGCACCGGGCAAGAAATTATCGGGTGCACCGTAAGAGTTGCCGTCAACAGGTACTTTCATAGGAAGCCCCGTGTTCATATTTACCATAGCGGCAACTGACCAACCTGAACCGAATGTGCTGAACGGTCCGCCAAAACCACTTTTACTGTGTGAAAAACTGATACCTTCTTTTGAAAGTTCGGCCAAGTCAGGCATATAGTTTTCTTTAAAATATCCACCAAGGTCTTTTGAGAAGAATGTATTTTCAATTGATTCAAGGTAGATGAAAATAAGATTTCGCTTTTCTTCAGGAAATTTAATATCAGTAGTTTCAGGGTCAGCAAAGTTATCTTCAATGTATGATGAGTCGTTAAGATATGCATCAAAAAGAGTTGTAAGTTGGAATCTTTCAATACCAAAAGCACAACCACCAATGAGTATTACAACAGCAACTGCAACAGAAATAATTTTTATAGCAATTTCTGGAAGAAGAATAACTTGTTTCTCATTCTTGTTATATACAAGCCTGTATTGTGGAAAAACAAAAGTACAATAAAGCACGGTAAATAAAATAGTTTTAAGCACCGGACCGGAAAAAAGTGAAATGTAAACACCAACATCAGTGCCCTCAATAGGGGAGTTAAGATTGATAATAATCTGGTCAGGGGAAAGTTCGCCAAACGCCTCTTTACCCCAAATTGTACCCGTATATGCTGCCACACCAAGTGCAAAAAGAACAGAGGAAACAATTTTAAGAATAAGTGTACCTCTTTTTTGCTTTTTAGGGTTGAATTCAAATACAAATATGCGTTTTATAAAGCCTGAAACTATAAGGAATATAATACCGATTGCAAGAATAATACCTAAAAATTTCCAACTGTAAGAAATTCGTTGTGAAGATATTGCAAAAACATTTTTTACCCCAAGAAGTGCATCTGCAAGTGCCATGGCAGAAAGTATAGAAATCAGACTATCACGAAGTATGATAGTAATCCATTTGCCTACACTTTTTTTATTTGCAAAAAGTAACATATCAGCAACGCTTACAAGAATTCCTACGGCAATTGCACCAAACCATACCATAATGTTACTCCTTTCAACTTATTTTATAAGTGAAATTATCCATAAAATTATAAACCATATAGGCGGAATAATAAGCGCAGGTAACATATTAAGTGTTTTAAGATTTTTAATTTCAAGAATAGAAAGCCCTGACGATGCAATTAAAAAACCACCAACAACGCTGATTTCACACATAAGCTCAGGGCTCATAAATTCCCCTAAAAATGTAGCAAGCAAGTAAATACTACCTTGCCAACAGAAAAGTACAGGTGCTGCAAGGGCAATGCCAATACCGTAAGTAGATGCAAGCACCATACTCGTTACAAAATCAAGAGTTGCATTTGTAAAAAGATATGTATGGTCATCATAAAGAGCCGAGTTTATAGGACCTAAAATTGAAAGACTGCCAATACAGAAAAGAAGAATAGCAGTAGAAAGTCCTTTGCCTAACTCACTTTTACCCTTTTTCTCTGTAAGTGCATTAAAACGCTTGTCCAAATCAATCATATTACCAAAAAGTGAGCCGAGGGCAAGACTGACAATGAAAAGCACAGGGTATTTACTGTTTGGCATATTCTGCACAACCGAGTTTATACCAATACCTGCCGCCGCAAGTCCCATAGCATTCATAAGGCATTTTGTGTATTTTTCTTTAATTCCTTTTTTGAGCACACTGCCAATTATACTACCTGTAAGGATTGTGGCAGTGTTAACTATTGTACCTATCATTGTCTATTAATCCTCGTTCTTTCTACAACTTCAAAAATCTCTTTAAGTGTGTCAAGAGAAGTCTGGTCTTGTAATTTTTTAACATTTATACTCTTTTTACCGCTTGATGTAACCGTAACGCGTTTTCTCATAACCGATGAAATATCAAGCACCAACGATGCATCAATTTCATCACAGTAAAGAGCAATAATATCGCCACGTTGACCTATTTCGTAAATTCCCATTGATGACGCCTTGTTTCTGCACAAAGATACCTCAATAAGACCTTCAACTGAAGGTGGAATATCGCCGAAACGGTCGCGAAGTTCATCTCGTACATCCTCTGCATCTTGAAATGAGCGTATGTCAGCAATTCGTCTATATACCATAAGTCGCTGTGAAAGTGCGGTAATATATTTGTCAGGAATGTGAGCGTTAATTTGAAGGTCAATAAGACATTCCCTTGTGTTTTTAGGTGCTTCGCCCTTTTCGTTGCTGATGGCTTCTCCTAAAAGTTTCATATACATATCGTAGCCCACAGATGCTAAATGACCGTGTTGTTGTGCGCCTAAAAGGTTACCGGCACCGCGGATTTCAAGGTCGCGCATAGCGATTTTGAAGCCCGAGCCGAATTCTGTGTACTCACGGATTGCCTGTAATCGTTTGTATGCAACCTCGCTTAATTCACGGTCGCGTTTGTATGTGAGATATGCACTTGCCCTTCTTGCACTTCTGCCAACTCGACCACGCAACTGATGAAGTTGAGCAAGTCCAAGTTTGTCAGCATCTTCAATAATGAGCGTATTTGCATTTGGCACATCAACACCTGTTTCAATAATTGTGGTGCATACAAGAATGTCAATTTCGCCATTCATAAGGTCGCGCCATATATCACTTAATTGTTCTTCGTTCATTTTACCGTGAGCAGTTGCAATTCGAGCGTCAGGAAGATATTCTTTGATTGCAAGGGCAACACCGTCAATGGTTTCAACACGGTTGTGCAAGAAATAGACTTGACCACCACGACGAAGTTCTTTTTCCATAGCCTCACAAAGTAGTGGTAGATTATGCTCAATTACATAAGTCTGCACAGGAAAACGGTCAGACGGTGCTTCTTCAATAACCGACATATCGCGAATTCCTGACATAGCCATATTAAGTGTTCGTGGAATTGGTGTAGCCGAAAGTGTAAGCACATCAACACCAGGGAAT
>CALCBQ010000167.1 GCA_937897215.1 uncultured Clostridia bacterium
CATCGGAGTAGGAATTCCGGATATTCCTATGATACAGAAACTGAAAAAAAGTGGATACTTCTGTTGATCCAGGGGGCGACTGCTTATGGAGAAGAACAGAAACGGGCAAATGAGAAGGTGGATTCCTATCTGGAGGATGAGAAGTCTCTGGATGGGTGTTCTCTGGATGAAATCATAGAAGAGACAGCCGGAATTCTTTCAAGAGAACTGCTTTATATGAAGTTCCTTCAGGGAATTCCTGTTGTGGGAGTGGTAGGAGGAGCCTTTGACCTGAAGTATATGAAGGATATCACTGCTTATACAGAACTGAAATATCGGAAACGATATTACAAATCCTTTGCAGAATATGATAAAATATAAACAGACTATGCATATTTAAGAGTGAATTTTCAGATTATCTTTTTATAATAGGTGGAAAATTGCAGAGGAAAGAGAGGGCTTATGGTGGACAAAAGAAGATACAGAAGCAGAAAAAGAAAGCGAAGACAGACGCTTCTTTTTGTG
The DNA here is from genome assembly GCA_937897215.1 of uncultured Clostridia bacterium. Lineage (GTDB taxonomy): Bacteria > Bacillota > Clostridia > Oscillospirales > Acutalibacteraceae > Fimenecus. Next base: position 505 of record CALCBQ010000167.1, read on the forward strand.
CTGGCTGTAGTGTTTGTGTTTTTTGGACTGGAACTGCTGATCGAATGGGGATCCGGAATAGGAGCCTGGATGGGAGAACTGAAAAAACCGGTGGTCAAAGAGTTGGATCTGAGTGGGATCAACAGCTCTTATGCGATTTTGATCCAGGCACGTAACGGGAAAACTGTGGGAGAGATCAATGCAGACCAACAGATGTATCCGGCATCTCTTACCAAGATGATGACCTGTCTGGTTGCGATCGAAGAGCTGAGAAATCTGAATAAGGAGATTACTTTGACCCAGGAAATGTTTGCGGGACTTTATGAGCAGAATGCGGCAACCGTTGGTATTCTTGCAGGTGAAACTCTTACAGTAAAAGAACTTTTATATGCTCTTATGATTCCTTCTGCTGCTGATGCTGCAAACATACTTGCTGATTATATTGGCGGTGGCAGTATTGAAAACTTTGTTGTAATGATGAACGACTTTGTAAAAAAACTCGGTTGTGAAAATACAACATTTATCAACGCTCACGGTCTTGACGAAAACGGTGGAAACATTACAACCGCTTATGACCTTTACAAAATTGCAAAATACGCGTTAGAAAATCCCACATTCAAAGAAATTACAAGTACTTTGCGACACGAAATTGCACCAACTAACAAATACCCTTATGTGAGATATCTTAACAACACAAACAAAATGATGAATCCTGCATATAAGGACTATTACAGCCCATATATTTCAGGTGTAAAAACAGGTACAACTGCTTTAGCCGGTCATTGTGTTATTTCAACTGCATCTAAAAACGGCTACAACTATATGCTTATTGTTATGAATGCGCCACAGTATGACATTGACGGCGACAATGTTGAAGAAAATGTTGCATTTACTGACAGTAAAAAAATCTATGAATGGGCATTTAAAAATATTGTGCTTACAAAGGTTACAAACACTACTGATGTTGTAACTGTAGTTGATGTTAAATACAACTGGAAAGTTGACCATTTAAGACTTCTCCCCGCAAAAGAGATTTCTGCATTAGTACCATCAGGCACAGAGTCAGGCAGTCTTGTAATAAGACCTGTTGAAAGTGAAACTCCAAAAGTTGTAAAAGCGCCTATTAAAAAAGGCGATGTAATAGGCAAAGCGGAAATTCTTTACGGAGAAGATATTGTTGCAACTGTTGATTTGGTTGCAGGCGAAAATGTTAGCCGTAGCATAATTCTTGTAATTCTTGACGGCATTAAAACCGTTGTTTCAAGCACGGTTTTCAAAATTCTTTTCGTACTTTTTGCGGTGTTGATTATAATATATATTCTTCTTATAATCCGCCGTAACAGAATAAAAGCAAAGCGCAAAAAAATAAGAATGATTAAGGGATAATGGAGGGGATTTTATGGCAACAACTAAAGCCATATTAAGAGCAAAAACTCCACAAAGTGCAGGAGTTTCTGCAAAAGTTGTAAACGACTTTTTCAAGAATGCAGAAGAAAAAGGTCTTGATTATCATTCTTTAATGGTAATCCGCAACGGAAAAGTGGCAATCGAATGGTATAACGAGCCATTTGACAAAAACACCACTCATTCTATGTATTCGGTAAGTAAATCCTTTACTGCAACTGCAATCGGTTTTGCAGTCAGCGAAGGGCTTATCTCATTAGAAGATAAACTTTTAGATTTCTTCCCTGAATACGCACCAAAAAATCCTGACGAGAAATTTGAGAAACTTACAATTCACAATCTTTTAAGAATGTCATCGGGTAAACAACCAAGCTTCTTGTCTGACAAAGCAAAGATTGATTGGATTGAAGATTACATCAACTCCCCTTGGGTTTTTGAGCCGGGCGAAAAATTCTTATACATAAACGAAAATATTTTTATGCTTTCTGCAATTATCAATAAAGTTACAGGAATGAGTATGCGTGAATACTTGCGTCCTCGACTTTTTGAACCATTGGGAATTGATTTTCCATTCTGGGAAACTGACCGTAACGGTATTGAAGCAGGCGGTTGGGGACTTTATCTTAAAACCGAAGACCTTGCAAAATTTATGCTTTGCTACCTTAAAAATGGTAAGTATAAGGGCGAACAAGTTATTCCCGCAGAGTGGGTGCGCCTTGCATCTTCTAAACAGATTGACAACGAATACAATCGTCCCGGTACTGACTCATCATACGGTTACGGATATTGCTTCTGGCTTGACCATTTCGGCGGTTACAGAGCAGACGGAATGTTCTCACAGTTTGGTATTGCATTCCCCCAACACAATGCGGTAGTTGTAGTTAACTCATCAATTACTGAAGAACAAGCAGGTCTTGACGGTATTTTCGAATTCTTTCCACGCGCATTTGAAGAGGCCGACGAAGATACCGAGCTTGAAATAGCACAAGCCGTACCACCTGTACTCAGCGTGCATCCTGCAAAAGAGCAAGAAATCGCGGACAGATATATTAAATTCCGCAAAAAGATTTTGCTTAACCTTGTTGGGTTCCAAGTAAGCGTACTTCCGCTTGCCGTTACATATATGATGAGCGACAAAGCGGGTAACATTGATATGGTTAAATTTGATTTCAACGGCGAAGAATGTACTTTCCGTTGGAGTGAGGGCAACGAACACAATAAAATCCAGCTTGGCATGGACGGTCATTACAGATATTCAACAATGACATTAGGTCAGATTGAATTCAAAGTTTGTGCAAATGCAAGTTGGATTGATGACGAAACATTACTTGTTTCAATCCGTCCTATTCAAACCGTAGGCAAACGCAATATGCTCTTTAATTTCAGAGCAAATGATAAAGTTGTAATGACACCGTCAAGCACACCTTACGTAGGCGATATTCTTGCAACTCTTGGCGGATTTTTTGACCAGATGATACCAATTAAACCCGTTTGCGAAGTGTTCAAAAAAGTTATTCAACTTCTTCCACCTCTCGTTGAGCCAAAACACTACGGCAAATTCATTGAAGGAGTTAAGAAGAGATGAAAACAACCCCGATTTTATATCGGGGGTATTTTTTGACAAACTCAATTTATTGATTTGTTTTTGTCTCAATATTGCCATTATAAAATATTTGTGCTATACTTTTTGCAGATTTTTAAGTGGAGGTCCACATTATGTTATATTTTTATCCTGAAGATTTTGGTGCACTCGGCAACGGTGTAAATAACGATTGTGTTGCTATTCAGTCTGCTATTGACAAGGCAGAAGAAAATGGTGGCGGTACAGTTGTGCTCACAAGTGGCAAAACATATTATTCCGACTCAATCCGTATGAAGAAAAATGTTGAACTCCATTTACAAAAGGGCTCTCGTCTTAAAGCTACTGACAATATTGATGGTTACATTCGACCTTGCAATATGATAAACGACCCAAAAACTGCATTGATTGGTAATCCCGTTACAGGCAAGCCATCATTTGTATTCATTTACGGTTACGAGGCAGACGGCTGTACAATTTCAGGCGAAGGCACAATTGACGCTAACGGTCATGCATTCGTTGAGCGTAAAGACAAATACTATGTAACAGGCAATTTCTATCCACGCCCAACAGTTATTTACATTGAAAAAAGCAACAACATCACATTCAAAGATGTAACAATTGTTGACGCTCCATTCTGGACACTTCATCCTGCAGGTTGTGATGATGTGCTTATTTCTCAAATCCGTATTCTCAATGACCTTGATGTTGCAAACTCTGACGGTATTGACCCTGACCATTGCACAAATGTCAGAATTCTTGGTTGTCATGTTGAATGCGCAGACGATTGTATCTGCCTTAAAACTTCAAAGGGCAACGCTGAATACGGCCCTTGCGAGAATATTATTATTGCAAATTGTACTCTCATTTCAACATCTGCTGCTATTAAAATCGGCACGGAGGGTGTTGGAGATTTCCGTAATGTTATAGTTGACAACTGCATTATTTCACGAAGCAACCGCGGTCTTTCAATTCAGATTCGCGATGGTGGTAATGTTGAGAATGTTACATACTCAAACTGCATTATTGAAACTCGTCGTTTCTGTCCTGATTGGTGGGGAACAGCCGAGCCAAT
>CALCBQ010000168.1 GCA_937897215.1 uncultured Clostridia bacterium
TAAAAATATTATCGGCAACCTGACGGACAATTTCAAGCATTGTACCCCTACCCTCATGAGTAGCAGTAATGTCGAGGAGAACTAACTCGTCAGCACCTTTTTTATTGTATTCTATTGCACATTCTACAGGGTCGCCTGCATCACGAATATTCACAAAACTAACGCCTTTTACAACGCGTCCGTTTTTAACATCAAGGCAAGGTATAATTCTTTTAGCGTACATTATTTTACCTCCATTGATGCGAAATTTTTAAGGATTTGAAGTCCCACATCTCCACTTTTTTCAGGGTGGAATTGTGTTGCGAAAACATTGTTTTTACCCACAGCAGAGTGAAAATCAATACCGTAATTTGTTACAGTTGCGATATCGTTTTCGTCTTCTGCATGAAGATAATAGGAATGGACAAAATATACATAACTGTTTTCAGGCACATTCTTAAAAAGTGTGTCTTTTTGTTCGATTTCTAACGAATTCCAACCGATATGTGGAATTTTAAGACCCATATCAGGTGAAAACTTTTTGATTTTGCCTTTGAATATGCCAAGACCTTTAACGCCTGGGGATTCTTCTGACTCCTCAAAAAGAAGTTGGAGACCTAAACAGATTCCCAAGAATGGCTTGCCACTTAAAGCGTTTTGCTTGACAGTTTCTACAAGCCCACTTTTAGCCATTGAATCCATAGCATCGCCAAACGAACCAACACCTGGGAGTAAAATTCTGTCACAAGCGTTGATTATTTCAGGATTATCTGTAATTACACTTTCGGCACCAATGAAATCAAATGCTTTTTTAACACTTTGAAGATTACCTGCGCCGTAATCAATTATTGCAATCATTTTTGTCATTCCTTAAAAATAATAAGTTATTTTAGCACATTAAAGTGTAATAATCAATATGTATATTGTATAAAAAAGGAAGGTTCGATAATAGAATTTTCTAATATTTGTAAAGTTGACTTTTGTAAAATCTTACATTAAAATTTAACTTGACGGAGGTAAAACAGAATGAATAACATTTTAGATAAAAAAGGCTTTATTAGCGATATGGACGGTGTTATATATCACGGCAACAAAATTCTTCCAGGAGTTACAGAGTTTGTAAACTGGATGATTGACAACGACAAAAAGTTTGTTTTTCTTACAAACAGTCCTGAAAAAACTCCCCACGAATTAAGTATGAAACTTGAAAGAATGGGACTTAAAGTATCGGCAGACCACTTCTACACAAGCGCTATGGCTACTGCGGCATTTTTAAGTAGTCAGAAGCCCGGTTGTACTGCTTATGTTATTGGCGAAGCGGCTCTTACAAAAGCACTTTATGACCAAGGTATTTATATGAATGATGTTAACCCTGACTATGTAGTTGTAGGCGAAACCCGAACATACAGTTTTGAAAAAATTGAAAAAGCAATTGAATTAGTACTTAAAGGCGCAAAGCTTATTGGCACTAATCCTGATATTACGGGTCCTACTGAACGTGGAATTATGCCTGCAACAGGTGCACTTATTGCTCCCATAGAAATTGCAACAGGTAAAAAGGCATATTTTGTTGGTAAGCCAAATCCACTTATGCTTCGCCACGGACTTCGCAAGCTTGATTGCCATAGTGAAGAGATTGCATTTATTGGCGACAGAATGGACACAGACATTATTGCAGGTATTGAGTCTAATATTGATACAGTACTTGTACTTTCGGGCGTTACATCTTTGGAAAATGTTGATTTGTTCCCATACAGACCTAAATACATTTTGGACAATGTTGGCGAAATGTTAAAACTGTAATATTTATCAAAAGGAAACGGCCTTGCACATTTGCAAGGTCGTTTTTGTTTTACAAATTTTCATACAGTTCGGCAAGTTGTTTTGCTGAGTTGTAAAGATTTTTTGCACACTCAACAATATCAGGATTTTTCAGATTTTCAATGTAATAACTCGCTTCAAGAGTGAAGTAACCGTCGTAGTTAATTTCTTTAAGCGCTTTAACGATTGGCACAAAGTCGATATTCATTGAAAACGGTAACTGATGAGAATCGTGCAATTTATCGTTATCGTGAATATGTAAGGCTTTAAGACGACTACCTAATGCTTTTATCATTTCAACTGCAGTTGTATTGCTACCCTTCATTTCTGCGTGGCCTATATCAAGGCAGGCAACAAAATAATCATCATTTACTGCGTCAAGATGAGCATTAAAGCTTTCAGGCGTAGCACAAGCAGCGAAAGAAGAATGTTTAGCATCTGGCAACCAATTCCACATATTTTCAGTTGCGATTTTCACATTATGTTCTTTGGCAAAAGGCAAGAGTTCAAAATACATTTCTGCATTTTCTTCAGGTGTTCCGTTATTCATAGGATGGATTACACAAATTTTGCCCCCTGCCTCTGCTACACACTCAATAGCGCGTTTAAGGTAATCGACACTTTTGGGATTACTTGGGAATGGCGCATGACCCTGATTACAGACAATTCCGTTATCAAGACCTATTCTACGAAGTTTTAGTGCAAATGCAAGATAATCATTCTGTGCAGTGGGGTGGTTGGTTGGCACTAACACACCGTTTTGCTTTTCGCACATCTGAAAAAGCGAGAAGTCCCAAGCATCGAATCCAGTTTTTGCTACAAGTTCAACGGCTTTTTCTTCGCCTATTTGTAATGCGATTGAATCTATTTCGGTAGAGATTTTCATAATATACTCCCATACTTCTTTTTAATTATACAATCAACTACTGCGAACAATATACAACCCATTGCATAACAAATTAAATCTGCAACAGAAAAAGTTCTGCCAAGCAAGGTTGAAATAAACGGATTATCGTCAATCCCTAAAAGTTTTACAAAATCAAAATATTGTCCGATTTCAACAAGCGCAGAAAAGGCAAACACGAGCATTGGCAACACTTTAATTTTTTCAGGAATAAAAAACCTTGCAAAAGAACAAATAAGAACTGTTACAAGCATATCCCCTATATATGGTCGTATAAAATTATCGTGGACAAGCAAGGCAATCAATATTTCTATTGTGAGTATTACAAAGAATAAAACACCGTAGATTACTCTTAATTTGTTTTTTATTTCAACCACCACCTTTAGTTATATTTTAATATACGGAATAAGGAAATGCAACACAATAAAATTTTTGTCAAAAAAATAAAAAAACTTTAAAAAAACACTTGACGAACTGATTTTGTTATGATATTATATTCAAGCGTTGAGACGCTGGTGTAGCTCAGTTGGTAGAGCAGCTGATTTGTAATC
>CALCBQ010000169.1 GCA_937897215.1 uncultured Clostridia bacterium
TGTTGAGGGCGAAGATAGGCTGGCGCCTTTCAAGACCGAAACGCCGAAAAGACTTGAAAAGATTAGCTTTTAGGCAGGTTCGGATAACTCATTTCACCCTAAGTTAATAAAACATTCTAAATAAATTTATATCAGTCTGCCATTTGCATAAATACCAGCATTCGTTTTTGTGCAAAGTTACAAATTTTAAAATTTCATTAAAAAAAAGTGAAATATTTTTTCAATTTTTGACATATATAGATGAAACCCAAATATTAAAAAGGTGATTCCAATGTATTATTTAAGCACAAAAGGCTGATTTTAAACTCCGTAATAAAAACGGAAATATTACGAAAGGACGATAAAAATGTCAAAAATTAAAAAAGTATTTGCAGTAATAATTTCGGTTTTAACAATACTTAGTACGTTCTCTTGCGCAACTACAGTTTTTGCAGAAGAATACAATAGCTATGTTGCTCAGCAAGCGTATCAGGACAAGCTTTTGACCGAAACTGTTGACAATGAAAAAGACAAAGCAGAGGTTGTTTGTGAAATCGTTGAAAAACGTGATGAATTTTCAAAGACATACAAGCGCGCAGATGGTTCATATACAACAGTTTTTTCACAGACACCACTTCACACATATGATGGCACAGAGTGGAAAGAGATTGATAACTCTTTGCAAACAAATGGTGATGTTATTGAAAATACAGACGGTAAATTCAATGTAGAATTTCCGGTAAGTTTATCATCAAATGATAAAATCACCATTGAAAACCAAGGGGGAAATTTATCGTTTTCTTTAAACAATATTGCCCAAAGCACAGCAGAGGTAGTAGCCAAAGAGGAATCTTCCGATGTTGTTGAAAATGATTTGGGAAAGCCTGTTTCTGAAATAACTTATGAGAATATCGGTGAAAATACCGATGTTCAGTATATAGTTTCTTCGAACTCTGTTAAAGAGAATATTATCGTAAGTGATAAAAACAGCCTTAAGGATACATATTCCTTTGATATTGAAAAAGATAACCTTGTTGCAACACTTGGTGACGATAATTCACTCATATTTAAAAATGCGCAAAATCAAACAATTTTCACAATTCCTGCACCTGTTATGACAGATGCAAGCAATGCTGTTTCATATGATATTGAGGTTAGTGTTACAAATGAAGATACAAACACCTTAACATTAACCTACACACCATCAAAGGAATGGCTTGAAGATAAAAGCAGAGTATACCCTGTAACCATTGACCCTGTGATCGAAATGCCGAGTGCAGATGAATCTGTTATTCAGGACACAATGATTGGGTTTGATTGCAACCACCCTGAAACTCGTGAGATGAATTTTGCAAATGAGTCCGAAAGCGTAGCAACAAAAACAGGCTCAATCTTAACCAGCGATTTTTTGCATGCAGATATTCTTGTGAATATAAACACAACAGCATTTTCGGCTCTCAAAAATCCTGAAATTGAAATAACAGACGTTAATTACCATGTCAGAGGATGTGTCGAAGGTGGTAACGTGCTCGTTAAGGATATTAATGGTGCATGGAATACAAACACAATCACATATGATGATGTCTATCCTGCAGATAATTCAACACCACAGATAACCTATGGAACGAAAATAATTGACTTTGTCTCAGGTGGAGCAGACACTGACTACGGTAATGTGTATTTTAATATTACCGAGGTTTTTAAAGAGTCATTGTACAACGATTCAAATGCCGACTTTGCAATTGTTGCAGAGGGCGCTGTTCGTGGTGATTTTACAACAGGTGCCACAGAAACGGCAAAGGTATTTAATTCATATTTATCCGTTGACTACGTAGACACAAGCTGTGGAAATGATAGCTTTGAATATCTCACACAAGAGATAGGTAGGGCAGGTACAGCATATGTAAATACCTTCAGCAGAAGCCTTACTTTTATCAGAAACGATATATCAATGGATGGCCTTCGTTTGCCTGTGACCGTTTCCTTTGGCTATAATCCGGCGTTAAGAAATTTCCTCGATTATTATTTAAGTGCAAATGGATTAACTATGCCTATACCATATGGTAAAAATTGGCTGCCACTTAATATTCAGGCGCTTTTTAAAATAACTGAAAATCAGTGGCAAGCCTTTACAAGTGAGGGTACACTTGTGGTGTTTAATCAGGGTACCGAAACAGTTGAGGGAACAGACGATGAGGGCAACACAACAACCACTGAGAAAGTTGTTTTCGAGTGTGACGATACAAGTGATTTCGGCTACAGCCTTGAATTGGTAGACGAAAGTAAAGGTGCATATGCATCCAATCTGAAACTCACAGCTCCCGATGGTACAACTGCATACTTTAATTCTATAGGTCTTGTAACGGCAGTTTGCAGTAGTGAAGAAACGCTTTCAGAGGCAACCTCTGTTATGCGCTACACCTATGATTCACAAAATCCTGCAAAGCTGACGAAGATTACAGATGGTGTGGACAGGCAATACACATTTTTATACACAAATAACCTACTTTCAAAGGTGACCTGCCTCACAGCAGACGGCACACAAATTAAGGCAGGTACAACAGATTCTGACTTGTGTGTTACCTATTCATACGATACAAACGGCAACTTAACAGGTATAACATACCCTGATGGCAAGACTGTTACATACACATATTCGGGCAACAACCTTACCAAAGTCCAAAATATAGATGGCTACAGCATACAGTACACCTATGATGAGGGTACAGGCAAGGTTACAAAACTTGAAGAATTTGCCGGCACAACTGCAGGTAACCTTATCACCCTTGAATCTCTTAGTAACCGTCAAGTAAAAATCACCGATGGCTACACAGGTACACAAATACAACAGTTCGGTAGAGATGGCAGACTTCACTATACCTTTGATGATAAGGGTAACTACAGTAAGTCTGACTATGCACCGTCAAATGATGAGAATGTATATTCAAGCTCAGAGTGGAAAATATCTTCCGAAAACCTTTTGAAAAATGGCTCATTTGAGTATACCTCTGCATTAAATAATTCAAGGGGTAAATATTGGTCTGCAAACTTTGAAAAATCAGAAATTGAAGATGCTTTTGACGGTAACTGTGCTTACCTCATTTCAAGTGAAAGTGATGTAACAAAATATGTGGAGCAATCAATTGATGTTCTTAACCCTTGCTCATATACTTTGTCGGCATACGTTAAAAGTCAGGTTGACGGCAGTTTAACCCTTAAGATTATAGCTAAAAATTCAAGCAATACTACAGAAATAAAAACTGAAGCAATTAATGCTACTGATGGTTGGGAACAATTCAGTGTTACATACACACCTTCACCAAATTTTGTACCAACCAGTATCACCGCAAGCATAGGCTTCAACGATAACAAAGGCACATACTATGTAGACGGTGTTCAGCTTGAAAGTGGCAACGGCACAGCAGAATACAATCTTATTGAAAATGGTTCATTTAATAACTCCGATGAATATTGGACCGAAAGCACAATTGTTAATGAAAGCATAAATGGTGAAGCAGTTAAGGCGGTCAAGCTCACGGGTGGTTTGCCAAGCTATGCAAATAGTGTACTCACCGATAATGTTTCGTCAATCACTCAGTCAGTTGCAATTGACGGCAAAAAAGGTGATGTTTACTCAATCGGTGGTTGGTTCAAAGGCGAGTTTGATGATAACCGCATTTCAGATGATGTGAGTATTAACGCATCACAAGCAGTAAACAGCCTTGCACAAATCAAGGTTACATATTCCTACACAGATACTGTAACCACCACAGATGAAACCACAGGCGAAGAAACCCAAACCGAGCAAACAGTTACAGAAAATTTTGCAGTTGATTTCTCTGCGCACAACAATGGCTGGCAATATGCTGTTGATAGTTTTGCGCTTAAAGCTGATGTTACAGCAGTTGATGTAACAGTTTTAAGTAAAAACATTGTTTCAGATTCATTTGCAACAAACATTGAGCTTACAAAAGATAACGACGCCATCAGCTTTGATTTTGATGAAACTGACATAGAGGGTGAAACAACCACAGAATCAGAAGGAAATACAGAGCCTGCACCTGCTTGCCCTTGTTGCGCTGCGAATGTGCTGCTAAGTGCTGTTTATAGTCGCTTCG
>CALCBQ010000170.1 GCA_937897215.1 uncultured Clostridia bacterium
GGGGGTAATCTTAATTCGCAACGCAGTTCCGAAATTATTCATTATTCATCATTCAGTATTCATTAACACCCCTACAAACTCAAATTTGTTGAAACATCTTCTAAATAATATACAAAAACCCCGAGGGGAATACCCTCGGGGAAAATTTATTTTTTGTTTGAGCGGATTAGTCGTTTCCGCCCCACCAACCTTCACCGTCTGTAGAACTGTTACCAGGACCGAATGAAAGTGTAATTACATCTTCGATTTCGTAAACTGTTACGTCGAAATCTGGTGTTAAATATTCACGCATTTCTATATGCTCCTTTCAAATCTTTTTGTATGTTTCATAGTAATTTTATTATTTGTGTACAACCGTAATGATTAAGCTTGTGTAGCTGCGTAATCATCATACCATGTGTCATACAAAGTACTGAAAGTAGTTGTAGATGCTGCGTCGAAGTAGTATGGTGTACCATCAACGATGATGTAAGCGAGTGCCTGAGCAGTGCCTGCATAATCAGCGTTTGTGATGAGACAAGTCCATACATATTCTGTGCCTGTGCTCTGGATGTATGTTACAGGAACATTCTTGTAACCGCTAGCTGCTGTACCTGTAGCTACTGCCTTAGCTGTTGCAACATCCATTGTACCTGCTGTGTATACAAAACCTACCTGAAGTTTACCTGCTTCAGCTAATGCTTTTGCATTGTCTTCTGAACCACAGATTGCTGCGAAGTCTTCAGCTTTCAAAGCTGCACGTGTTCTAACGTCGAAGTTAGCTTTGTTGCCACCTTCTTCTACGCCGTTGAATCTAATCTGTGAGCCCTTAGCGTAAACTGGAGATGGTTCTTTTGCTTCTTCGACAAATGCGTTTGCAACATAGTTCAAACCAGGTTCTGATTCAGCATATGATGTACCATATTTTGTCTGACCAGATGTATCAAGAAGACCTTGTGAACCATATGAGTTAGCAGCAGTGAAACCAAATTCTGCACCTACAGCATCAGCTTCGCTAACGCCGTCATTTCTTACGAAATAAACAGTACCAATGTTACACCAGTCTGTAACAACAGCATTGTTTTTAACATTTAAGTAAGCCATCTTTGTTGTCATGTTAAGATAGAATCTATACATGATACCTGTGTTTTCACTTAAACCAGCAACCCATGCTGCGTGAGCTGAGTTAGATGAATCAACATATCTTAAATCATTGTTCATTACGCCGTAGTTTGCTGTGTTACCCATTGGGATGTATGCAGCAGCACCTTTGTTTGCTGCTGTGTTACCATTTGCTCTAAGCATTGTTGAATCTTCCATAGCTTCACCAGCGTAGAAGTCATAAACGTCTTGAGAGTCATTGTCACCAAACCAACCATCATAACCTAATGCACCATTATCTACTGGAGCATCGTCTGCCCACATAAGTGGTGAGAACTTTGTCTTATCAAAGTGAAGAGGCACCTGAATACAGTTAATTCCGTATGCAGCTTTTGCATAAATTGTAACGGCGTAAAGATTGTTGTCTACAGCAGCAAGTTCCATGCCATAATCGGCCCACTCAATAGAATCTACCTGCTCAACATCAAACTTAATGTTAATCTTTGAAGCGTCTTCCTGTCCTGTTGGATATGCTTCGCCGGCTGCAAAAGAAGGAACTACACATACACTCAAGAGCATAACAAGTGCCATTGCAACACTAAGAATGTTTTTTGATATTCTCATTTTGCTTTTCCTCCAAAAAATATATTCTTACATAACGGAGTTAGCGTGGAAACACGCTAACTCTTATTTTTTCTAATTAACCAGCGTATGGGTTAACTGTAAGTCCTGAACCCTGAGTTGCCTGAATTACTGCAGAATAGTCAGAAGCAGAGATAGTTGGGTCTGCCATATCTTTAGCGTCAACAACGTCTGCTGCAATCATAGCAACATTATCAAGTGCAGTACCTTGTGTTACAGCAACAATTGCAGAATAGTCAGAAGCAGAGATTGATGCGTCACCGTTAACATCACCGAATACGATGAGTGTGTATTCAGCTACAAGAACATCGCTGTTGTTGTAAACCTGAACTTTTGCACCTGTACCATTTTCTGAAGCACCTGCAAGTGTAGATGCAACTTTCTTTGTATAACCTGCTGTATCATCAACGAGTGCAAATGCATCATCAATTGAATCACCAGCTTTAACACCGTAAATGTAGCCTTCAAGAACACCGTCAACATCTGTTGTTTCGCCAACAACACCTGTTGTACCATCAACTGCGCCAAGTTCTGGAGCTTCTACTGCGATGTCGAAGTATGCGATGCATGCTGCGAGGTTGTCGTTACATGCGTCAATCTTAGCTGTGTTTGTTGAAACGTTTGGACGGTCGTTTTCTGTGTACTCAAGAGCTGAGTCAACATAAAGGTCATATTCATAACCATCTCTACCTACGTACTTGTAACCAAGACCATAGATAAGGTGTCCAAGAGCTTGTTCAACTGTGAGACCCTTGTCGATAGCAACCTGTGAAAGTTTGATTTCTGAAAGGTCCATAGCGAGAATTGAGTTAGCAATTTCGATGTTAGCAAGAAGGTCTGCTGTAGCACCGTTTTCAATTGCTGATTCGCTCTTAAGAAGAAGGTTCTTCATAGCAACCATAAGTTGCCACTTAGCATCAAATACTTCTGATGGCTTATCAGAAGCTGTGATTGCTTTAGCTGCATTATATTTTTCAATATAGTTAGCCCAAGAATCTGCTGTGTAGTTAGCTTCTACAGATGCTGGATAGTTAGCGTCTGCATAGCCGATTTCCTTATTAAGGAATGTAAGGTCTGCGTTAATTGGAAGGATGAACTGTTTGTAGTAAGTAAATCTTGCTGCCTGGTCATCCAAGTAGAGTTCTTCAACATAAGGTGCTACGAAATCGTCATGAGCTTTCTGTGAAGCTGCAACTTCATCTGCATCACGTTGTGTCATAGAAGCTGTAATAGCTGTCTTGATTGTTTCGTTAGCTGCACCAGGAATTACATCGTTTGAAAGTTCGTCGTATGAAATACCTGAACCAAGGATGTAGTATTCGTCAAGAACTGCTGGAGCTTTAGCTGCTGCAACGATGTTACGAAGAGTTGTTCTGTACTTTTCATAACCCCAGTACTCGAAGAGGTCGTAGTCCTGGAAGTTAATTTCTTTTTCGCCGTCGCCGTCATCTGTTGCGATGAGAGCTTCGATTTCTGCGATGTCAGCTGATTCTGCAGAACCGCTAGCACCTTCTTCAGCTGCCATAAGTGCTTCATAAGCTGCTTCGAGAGCATCAAGAGCATCTTCAATTTCAAGCTGAATTGTTGATGAGAAGTCTGTTGTTACAGGGTACTGAGCGTACTTAACAACTTCTTTAAGAGCTGCTTCGTATGTTACGAATTCGTCCTGAGCTGCTGCTGATAAGTCAGCTGCTTTAAGTCCCTTACCAACATAATCGCTCATTACGCCTTCAGCGCCGAACTTAGTATAGTAGATGTAGTCATATTCAAACTGTTTAGGGTCAGATGACTTATCACTATATTTACTACAGCTCTTTGTCTGAGCAGCGTAGTTGATTTCAAATGTACCCATATCGTAGACACCATATGGGAACTCTGTATCAGCTGTTACACCTGATTTTGCCTTATAGATTGTACCTGATGCTGCTGTGTTGATTTCGTCTTCAGTACCACCAAATGCAAATGGCCAACCTGCCGCTCTTACATCAGTTGGCATTTTGCTTTCTTCAGTTACGCCACCTGTAATGTTTGTGAGGTGTTCGAAATAGTTAGATGCTGGTGCTGTAGGAGCTGAGTTTGTCTGTAAGTGAGCAAACTTCATACGCGCAGGTTTGCTTACGTCAATAGCTGCAGGTTTATACATAATTGTTGCCTGCTGTGTTGTTACTGCTGTATAGATATCCTGTGTAGGAACATAGATATTGTAGTCAGCAATCATTGAGTAACCGCTGTCATCGTCACCGCTTTGACGACCTGACTGATATGGTTCTGGAACGTTAGAAATGAGAACGTATGTTTCAACAACATTATCCCCACCAACAGCATTACCATCTTTACCCTGTGTGAATGCATAAGTAATTGTGAACTTAGCTACAACATTACCGCCTGTGTATGGAACAGTTGCTGTAAATGTTGTATTTCCGTATGGGTCAAGAGCTGCTGTTGACTTGTCAAATGTTGTACCTGCAATATCACAAGCAATACTCTTAACTGTCAAGATGTATGGTTTATCTACAACTGATGAGAATGTACCATCTGACTTGATATTTGCACGGTGTCTGAGAAGCATACCTGCAGAGTTGTTAGTAACGTTAACACCAACTGTCGCAGTACCATCTGAACCATCATCATATACATATTTAGCACCTGATGTCAAACCGATTGAAGGTGTTGCATATTTCTGAGGGTCTGTTACCCAACCAAGGAAAATATTAACGATTGGAAGAGCTGTCTTAAGAAGGCCGTTATTAATTGCATCATCAAGAGCGCCAACAAGGTTCTTAACAACAGTTACAAGGTTTGATTTGTTAAGAAGAGCATCAATTGATGTAATTGATTCAGGAATGAAGTAGTAGCTACCGCCACCTACCTGCTTGAAGAGACCATTGATAAGGTCACGGATTTCAAGTGAAAGTCCTGAAAGAAGGTCTGTAGAAACAAGTCTTGAAGATGATGGAACATCAATGATTGCTGGGTCTGTTGGAGTACCAAGGATTGCACCAAGGTTAAGGTTAAGTAAGTCTTCAATTGTTCCTCGAAGGCCTTCTTCAAGGTCTGTTTCACTTGTAAACTGGTCAAGGAAGAGGATGCCGTCAAGTACAGCGTCAAGCTTAACCCATGGGTCCTGAGCTGTTGCAAGGTCAATTGTGTAGCCTGCTTTTGTTACGTAGTCACCAACAAGGTTAGCCATGTTCCATGTAAGGATTGAACCATCTGTTGTAACTGTAAGAGCCCAGTCAAGGATATAGTCAACTTTGTCTTCCCAACCTGTCTGGTCAAATGAAGCTGCTGTATATGTTACAGGAGTTGTCATTGATTCTGAACCATAACCAAGAGCTTTCCATGCATCTGTGTCTTCGTTCATATCAGCAAGGTTATGGAGATATTTCATACCGATATCAACGCCCATTGTTACGATAACGTCGAGCCAGTAAGAGTTTGTCTTATCTTTTAAGAATGTCTTTGTATTATAGTCTGAGTAGATGAGTGCATCATAGTTATAGTGTGGAAGGAGCTGTGTTGCAAGCTCACGAACCATTGCAGCACCAATAGCACCAACTTTAACGCCCTGTGCTTTAAGAGACTGTGCACCAGGAAGAATCATCTGTTTTGCAAGACCGTCAACTGCAAGAGCTGCTACACCAACAAGAACTTCGTCTTTATTATCGCTGATGATAAGGTTGTAGTAGTGGTCTGGGTCTGCATAGCCTGAACCAAAGATGTGTTCTGGGTGGTATGAAAGAACTGCCTTAGCTGCTTTCTGAAGGTTAGTTGCAAGATTTGTGTTGTCGCCCTTTGTGAATGATACGCCAAGAACGTCAAGGTTTGCAACTTCTGTAGCAACGCCAATAAGGAAGTCATTGATACCATGAAGAATCTTTGTGTAACCAGCTTTTGATGTTGCGCCATAGCTTGCTGGGATGTAGTCTGAGACTAATTCACTTGTGATTTCATAATCCCAGTTAATGATGTTCATATATTCATTAGCTTTTGAAGAATCACCCTGGAAGATTTCATCTTCAAAACGATAGTAGTGAACACCATTGATAACTGCGTAATCTGACCAGCCCCAGTCGCTGATGTATTCGCCTTTTGCCTGTGTGAAGAATGTGTTGTTGCCATTAGCTGCTGCAAGAGCTGCTACTGCATCGTCACCAACGTTACCAACCTTAGTAAAGATTGTACCGAAGAATTCAGCAAGAACCTTTTTAAGAGAACCATTAGCTGGAACGATTGCTAATGCATCAAATACATAAGGAATCATCTTGTAAAGAAGGTTTGCACCTGATTCAGCAGTAACGTCAAAGCCCACACCTGAATCAGCAAAATTCTGAAGGAAAGCGCTGTTTGGTTCATAATATTTAAGGCTGAGTTTCTCACCTGCAGCATCTAATACATAGTCGCCATTTTTATCAATTTCTCTGTAAACATATGGAGCATCAGCCGCATCTGTTTCTTTTTCAAGGATGTAAGAACCTATTTCTTTATAACCAGCTGCTGCAATGTCGTCTGTCTTATTCTTGTCAGCTTCTCTCTGTGAATAGTAGTGAGAAACAGTGATTGTCTTCTTGTCGCCACTTACTGCATAAGTCTGACGAGTACCAGTAGTTGGAAGTGTGTGATTTGAAGTAAGAGTACCATCTGCCGTTGCTTTAACAGTTGTTAAGCTCTGGTCGCGAGTTAACATATCTTCAACAACCCACTTAAGAGTATCAGCAATAGTTGCACTACCTGAGATTGCATTTTCAAGTGCCTGCATTTCATCTGTTGTGTGGTCCCATCTTTCAAACATTGGGAAAATCAAACCTTTAAGAAGAGTTGGTAAGTCTGAAACTATCTTGTTGATACTTGAAAGGTCAAGTGTACCAAGGAATGAAGTGATGATACCAAGCTGAATACCATCAGTAAGAACGTTTTCAATAAGAGATGTATTACTTGCAAGAAGTTCAAAAATCTCGAAAACAATTTCTTCCTGTGTATTGCCTGCACGTGACATATCTGATTTCCATGAATTCAAACTAAGATTCTTAAGGTCACCAACCAAGCCACTACCGATTGCCAAGATTGTTTTCAAACCTGCAAAAGAGTCAATAGAAGCTAAAAGGTTGTCAACAGAAGTGAAGTTAATCTTGATTGTAACCAGGCCAAGCAAGCTGATATCATCAAGTTTGATATTCAATGTTGGAAGCACGTTGTCAAGGAAGTCAAGAAGAATAGATGTTCTTTCTTCACTTGAAAGTCTTGTAACTGTACCGTATGGTGAATAAGCGCCAATACCATCAAGGTTTTCAACTGACTGATAAGTTGCCTTGGCTGCTGATGCCATAACTGACATACAAGACAATGAAATAACAACTGCTAAGAGCACGCTTAACAATTTTTTCATTTTTTTCATAAAATTTTTCCTCCTATTAAATTTTGCATACTATATATAATGTATGCAAGGTAAATAGTTCCCCATAACTATTTTTACATCGCCACGGGATGGGCGATATTGTTTTAGAGAGCACAATTGCTTCACTCTCTGACCCAGCCGTGTGGATTCAAGCCACATTCGGCAGAGGTCGGCAAAAGAACTCTGATTTACCCGGACTTTGCTCCCACCGCTTCCGCTTAATTAAATCTAAAAAAGCACGGCGGAAGACTGATGATACACACCCGAGTTTATTACCTTAGGGATGTGTATCGCAACGAAGCGTAGAGCGCACTTTCTAAAAAAGAAGACACTACGCCCCATTACACCATTCCTATGGTTACACCAATTATACAAATATTTTTCAAAAATTTCAATACTTTGTTCACATTTTTTGCTTTTTTTCTAATACGAACAAATTTCTTTTAGTAAATTTGTGCAAAAAGACAAGAAAAAATTTTGCTATAATGCCGAAATCGTGAACTAATTGTTAAATAGTGAACTTTTTGTGTATTAAAAGGCGTTTTTTGAACACCTTTTATCACATTTGTTGATTAACGAGCTTGCTTTTTGGAATACACACAATATATTGAGCTTTAAGTTTTCATATAGTCAAAATCTTGTAATTTTTCCTCAACAAATCATAACCACCAGTTGAACTGGTGGTTTGCACAGGCCCTGTAAGGGCCGCCTACTGGCTTGCCGACTAAAAGTCGGCACTGAAGTTTGACATCGC
>CALCBQ010000171.1 GCA_937897215.1 uncultured Clostridia bacterium
CAAAACGAAGTTTTGACGGAAGGGGGGCAAAGAGCCCGACAAACTCCAATTTGTCCATATCTACAAAGCAAAGCCCTCAATCACATGGTTGAGGGCTTTTCATATATATCTTTAATTATCTAAACCACTCATAAACTGCAGGAATAAAGAATCCTAAAATATATGGTGTTGCGAATGCGAAAAGAATTGACGTAATAAGTGTTATACCCCATTTTTCAAGTCTTGCACCTACAAAGAAGATTGCATAAAAAGGTGCTACAAGAATTTTTGAAATCTTATTTTTGCCCTTTTGGAAGAAGTTTTCTTTAAGCATCATAACATCTTCAATCTGTGGGAAAAGATTTGTCAAAAGTGAAATGCCAAGATAAAGGCAAAGCCAAGCAAACCATCTATCATATCTGCCAAGGTAAATAATTTCAGTTGCACCATGACAAAGTGTTAAAAATCCCAACATAAGATTAAAGAAAAACGGAATAAAGCAAACATCAAAACTTGGACCTTTTCTCTTTATAAGTTCATGGTCAATATGACCTGCCATTTCGTTAAACTGAATTGCTCTTGCATCATCAACTAAAACTTTTGAAGCACGGCAACTCATATGCTCAAAAAACGAATGAAGCATTGCACCCGGAAGTGTTAATGTTTTTACAATTATATAAATTATACTCATAATAAATCATAACCTCCGCTCTGTGCAAGTTCCTGCAAAGTTACTTTGCCATCTCTGTAATTCTTAACATCTGTTGAAAATCCGGCATCTTCTTCGCCGTATTCTTTAATTTCTTCTTCAAGAGTTGTATATGTTTCTGTGTCGCCTGTCTGGAGCGCCAACATAGCGTACATATCTCTTACCTGAACTGAAATTGAATAGGATTCTGCCTGATATGAATAACATTCTTTTGCAGACGCATAAGCACTCTTATAATCTTCTAACATAATATAGTTAAGTGTTTTCTGCATTGAAAGAATATAGCCCATTTGCGGAATATAACTATCGCCATCAGGAATAGTTGCAAGCATATTAAGACCGTTGATACAAGTATCAACACCTTTTTGATAATCCTTATCACGATAGCGGAAAAGCATTGACTTAACCATATAGTAATCTACGCTTTCTTTGTTATCTTCGCGTATTTCCTCGGCAAGGACTTCTGCTTTTTCGTATTCGCCAATTCCCACATAAGTTGCCGAGAGCAACGGATTAACAAGTTTTGCAAGATAATCTGAACCCTCTGCCGCTTTGCTTAAATATTCGGCAATCACCTTATCGTCCTTGCCTATATATTGCACAACTGAATACTTGTACATATTAATCCAAGCATCATCACAAGTATAAATTTCCTCTTTACCTGTTGGTGTAAAGCCCTCTTCGCCTTCAAGATGATATTCAGTGCCTTTTACATATATCTTTTTGCCTGAAAGAGCATCAAGTTTACTCATAATTTCATCATAGTTATGGTCAGTAACATCAGCATATGCACTAAGAACATCCTGAATAACAAGTACGGTTGACTGCATACTTACAATCTGATTTTCGATGTCTGCAACATCTTTATACATTGGCAAATCCTTTGCTGTTTCAAAATAGTTGCTTGCATCTGCAAGTACTGAATCCATATCAACCAAATCGTAGTTAAGAAGAATTAATTTTTCATAAAGATTAAGGTATTTGCCGTCATCCTCTTCATCTATTTGAGTCAACGCTTTGTTGTATTTCTTAGTAGCAGTGAAAAGGTTGTGCTCGTTATATGCCTTCTCGCCCTCTATTGTGTATGAGAAAACCGGCACATTAATTGCAAAAGAAATTACCGCAACAATAGTAACAAAAAGTGTAAGTATTGCTGCTACTGCACCTTTCCAGTCATAAGGGTATTTTTCAAGAATTGCCTCACACTCTGAACAGAAAGGACTGTTTGGGTTTTTCTCTGTTCCTCTTGCCCTTTCGCCACAACATTCGCAAAGCTCGTCTTCTGCAAGTTCTTCAACAGGTTTGGTTTCTCCCATTGTAACCTCGTAGCCCTCAACCTCATATTCTTCACGGTCTTCAGTTTCAGCTTCTTCTATTGTCTTGTCAAGCTCTTCTTTGAAGATTCGTGCAAGCTCTTCCATCTCTTCACGATAGTCATTTGCACCATTGTTAAGATTCTTTTTATCGCTCAACTTAAATTCCCTCCTTCAGAAATTACTGTTCGTTAGCACCGCAGCACTTTTTGTACTTTTTGCCACTGCCACAAGGACATGGGTCGTTTCTGCCGACTTTTTCGCCTTTTTTAACAGGGCGTTTTTTATCGCTACCATCATCAGCGCCACTTGTTGCAGTAATTTTTGCTGCCTGTTCACGCTTGATATCTTCTTCACTCTTAAGACGGAATGTAAGAAGCGTAATAACTGTACCCTCTCGGATAAGTGCGTTCATTTCATCGAACATATCATAGCTTTCCATACGGAATGCAACAACAGGGTCTTGCTGAGCATAAGAACGAAGATAAATTCCTCGTTTAAGCTCTTCCATAGCGTCAATGTGGTCCATCCAACGCATATCAACATTGTGAAGAAGAACTTTTCTTTCAAGTTCTGACATAATTCTTTCGCCGTATTCTGCATATTTAGCATCATATATTTCCATAGCTTTTGTATAGAAATAATCTTTGAATTCGGCGTTTGTATTGTATTCCCCTTCAATGTCTTTATCTGCAAGGAATTGAAGTTTTTTGATAAGTCCGTTAATGTTCCAATCCTTAACTTCGTTTGATACAGGGCAATAGAAATCAACAGTTTCGTCAATATAGCCCTCAATCATTTTGAGAATTGCATTATGAATGTCATAACCATCAAGAATTTGATTTCGCTGGTCATAGACTTTCTTTCTCTGCTCATTCATAACATCGTCGAAGCGAATAACATTACGACGCATTGCATAGTGGTTGCCTTCAACTTTTCTTTGTGCACTCTCAATAGTGTTTGTGAAAATCTTTGCCTCAACAGGAATATCGCCCATACTCTTGAATGTATCAAGAATTGTATAGAAACGGTCCCCTGCGAAAAGGCGAAGTAATTCATCTTCTGCTGACAAGAAGAATTTACTCTGGCCATTGTCGCCCTGACGACCTGCACGACCGCGCAACTGATTATCAATTCGGCGTGATTCGTGGCGCTCTGTACCAATAATATAAAGACCGCCTGCATCGCGCACCTTTTGTTGCTCTTCGCGAAGTTCTTCTTTATATTTGTTTTCAAGTTCACGATAAACTTTTCTTGCCTCAAGAATATCGGTATTATCAGTTTCTGCAAAACCTGTTGCCTCTGCAATAAGCTCGTCAGAATAATCCATTCTTCTCATTTCTGCACGAGCCATAAAATCAGGGTTACCACCAAGAATAATGTCAGTACCACGACCCGCCATATTTGTAGCAATAGTTACGGCACCAAATTTACCTGCCTGCGCAACAATTTCCGCTTCTTTATCGTGATATTTTGCATTAAGCACATTGTGTGGAATACCTGCTTTGCGGAGTGCCTTACTTAAAAGCTCGCTCTTTTCAATGTTAGTTGTACCAACAAGCACCGGTTGACCTTTTTTGTTGCACTCTAAAATCTGTTCAATAATCGCCTTGTATTTCGAGAGCTCAGTTTTATAAAGAACATCGTCTTCGTCTTTTCTAATCATTGGTTTGTTTGTGGGAATTTCAATAACATCAAGACTGTAAATCTCTTGAAATTCTGTACTTTCAGTCATAGCAGTACCTGTCATACCTGAAAGTTTTGAGTAAAGACGGAAATAATTCTGGAATGTAATTGTTGCAAGAGTTTTTGACTCGCGTTCAACTTTTACATTTTCTTTTGCTTCGATTGCCTGATGAAGACCATCGTTATAACGTCTGCCGTGCATAAGACGACCAGTGAATTCATCAACAATTATAACCTCATTATCCTTAACAACATACTGCATATCCCTGTGCATTATGCCATAAGCTTTAATTGCCTGATTTATATGATGAGAAATTGTGATATTCTCGGGGTCTGAAAGGTTTTCGAGGTTAAAAGCCTGCTCTGCTTTTTTGATACCAAGTGCGGTAAGGGTTGCAGTGTGTGCTTTTTCATCTACAATATAATCAACATTATTATCATCTTCATCTATAACCTTGTCATCAGCCTCAACTATTTTTTTGCATTTTAAAGTTCTTGCAAATCTGTCGGCAATGGTATAAAGCTCTGTTGATTTTTCGCCCATACCCGAAATAAAAAGCGGTGTACGCGCTTCGTCTATAAGAATTGAGTCAACCTCGTCGACAACGGCAAAATTATGACCTTTGCACTGAACAACGTTTTCTTTTGAAATAACCATGTTATCTCTTAAATAGTCAAAACCGAATTCATTGTTTGTACCGTAGGTAATATCGCAGGCATAAGCCTCTTTTCTCTCTTCGGGTGATTTT
>CALCBQ010000172.1 GCA_937897215.1 uncultured Clostridia bacterium
AGCCGATATACTCAAGCACCTTTGAGCCTGTGTAGTTTGCGCCGACACCGATAACTACGTCCTTGTATTCTTTATAAGGAACATATTTACCTTCTGCCGGAGTATTCCAATGAGTTTTGATTTCAGTACCTAAATCTTTGACTTTATCCTTTAAACTCATCTTGTCACTCTCCCTTTCCAAATATATTCATAATATTATAACATATTTCGAAAAATTTAACAATGAAAAGCACATATTTCTTGCAAGTAAAACTACACAAAAAAAAGGACTGTTTATTGTGCAACAGTCCTTTTATTTTAGTTGTTTTCAAGAATATTAAGAATTTCTGAAATATCCTTGATTTCAAAATCAATTTTAATGTTATTTTTACGCTCTGCGTTATGGGGATTATACCAGCAACAAAGAATATCTGCGTTGTTACCACCCTGCATATCACTTGACAAGGAATCGCCGATAATCATTACTTCGTTTTTATTAAATTTACCGATTTTTTCTTGCACCGCATTGAAAAATTGAATGTTTGGTTTTTCATAGCCTATTTCATCAGAAATAAAAACATCATCAAAGATATTTATAAGTCCTGATTGTTTAAGTTTTCTTTGTTGGGCAACAATCGTACCGTTTGTTACCGCATATTGCTTGTATTTGCCTTTAAGTGCTGTTACTGTTTCAATAGCGTTTTTGCAAGGGAATGATTTGTCGCCAAGACTAATTTGATATTCATCATTAAACTCGTCAACATTATTAAAATCAATATTTTCGGATTCAAAAAATTCAACAAATCTTTCAATTAAAACCTGTTGTTTTGTAATTTCAGCACGCTCAAGCATTCCCCAATACTTACGATTGATTTTTGAATATCGTGCAAGCATTTCGTCAGTACATTCGCCAAGACCAAATTTTTCAAAGCATTTACGGATTCCGTATTCTTCGGATTTAGTAAAGTCGAGAAGTGTACCATCAACATCCCAAAGCAAAGTTTTAATCATAATACTCCAAGTCCTTCAAGCAAGAATTTAAGTCCCATCAATACAAGCACCAGTCCGCCTGCAAATTCTGCTTTATTCTTATATTTAGCGCCAAATTTATGACCGATGAACACACCGATTGCAGAAAGCAGAGCTGTAACAATGCCAATAAGTGCTACTGCTATGAAAACTGTATTTCGTTCATATTCTAACGCGAATGCAACACCTACTGCCAATGCATCAATACTTGTAGCAATTGCAAGGGCTGTAAGTTCTTTCAGGTCTAATTTCTTTGCACAACATTCACATTCGTCATCTTTTTCAAAAGATTCCCAAATCATTTTACCGCCTATAATCGCCAATAAAATGAATGTTACCCAATGGTCGATGCTTGTAATATAATGAGCGAACCTTGAACCTATAAACCAACCTATCAGTGGCATACCTGCCTGAAATCCACCGAAGAAAAGTGCAATAAGTCCTGTTTGCTTAAGGTCAAGTTTTCTCATATTAAGACCTTTACAAACCGCAACAGCAAACGCGTCCATTGCAAGACCTACGGCGATAATCAATAACTCTGTCATAACATACTCCTACAAAAAAGACTCATGCAAAAACATGAGTCTTAACTAATTACTAAGACACAAAAATAATATCATTTCAATACTTTTATGTCAAGTTATTATAATTTATGAAATTTTCATTCTAAGTCGCAATTTATCACTAATCATTGCAATAAATTCTGAATTTGTTGGCTTGCCTCTTGCACTCTGAATTGTATAGCCAAAATATGAGCCGAGCACATCAACATCGCCTCTATCCCAAGCAACTTCAATAGCATGTCGTATTGCGCGTTCAACACGGGAAGATGTTGTTGAATACATTTTTGCAACGGTTGGATAAAGCACTTTTGTTACTGAACTCATCATTTCACGGTCATTAATTGAAAGCACAATTGCCTCGCGTAAGTACTGATAACCCTTTATATGTGCAGGCACACCAATCTGATGCATTATTTCACTTACTGTTACTTGCAAATCAACATCGTTTTGTTTTGTAACATCGCCTTTATCTTTTGACCAACCCGTAAGTTGTTTAATTCGTTGTGCAAGCATATTTATATCAAAAGGTTTAAGGAAATAGTAGTCTGCCCCCGCAGAGAGTACTTCTTGTTCAAAGCGTTGGTTATCGCTACTTGACATTACCATTATAAGAGGTCTTTCTTCTTTTTTAGAAAGTTCGTTGATTACGCCTAATGCGTCAAGATTTGACATAAAAGCATCCATTACAATTACATCTGCATTTATACTTTCGTGTTTAGAAAGTAAAATTCTGCCATCCTTTGCTACCAGAGACACATCACACCCATAAGTTCTTAAAACACTCGCACAGTTTTTGCCGAATTCACTACCCTCGCCCGTTAAAATTACCTTTAAATTTTTATTCATTTTGTACCTCCAAATTATTATGAAATCTTTCTTCGATTTCTTATTTCTGCCATATTTTACCATAATTGGTAATTTATGGCAATAGCAAAAATAAAAAAATTTTGAAAACTTTTCGACAAAAGTCGAATGTTGTGAAATGAAATTAAATTTGGCGGAAAAAAATATTTTCCTGCAAAAATGTATGAAATTTTTGCAAAAAATATTCAGTTATATTTTAACTATGCACTCTGTTTATGGTCTTTTTTTAACTCCTCTTTCAACTTTGAAATTGTTGAAAACTCTGTTGAAAATGTCAAAAACTTTGATAATACAAGGTTTTTTCTTCCATTATTATGCAGATTTTGTAAAGTTTTTCTCTTTACAGAACAAATGAGCAATAAAAAAACAGTGTATATACAAATGCATATACACTGTAAAGAATGAAGTAAATCCTTCAAAATTATTGTAAAAATCGTAACATAATTTTTATCGATATGTTGAGTAATACTCAACTCGATATTTTTACTTCGCAAAATCGATATGTTTTCGCTTTCGCTCAAACTCGATATGATATAAATCTCGTTCACGAAGTGAACATATCGAGTGCGAAGCACATATCGAGTCAGTATGACATATCGAAAATCTCGTAAGAGATTTATATCGATGCAGAACATTGGTTCTGCAATTAATCGCGGCGAAGCGCTTCAATTGGTGGCATTTTTGCAGCTCTGCGGGCTGGGTAAACGCCGAAGATAATTCCTATTGCAGATGAGAAACCCACTGCAAGTGCAATAGTTGACGGTTGAACAGTAAGTGGCACTTTCATAATAAACGATACAAAAGCCGCCATTGCGACACCAAGTAAAAGTCCGATTATACCACCTATCAGGCAAAGAATAATTGACTCTGTTAAGAACTGGAACATAATTGTACCTGTTTTTGCACCAAGTGCTTTTCTGATACCGATTTCACGGGTACGCTCTGTAATTGATACAAGCATAATGTTCATAACACCAATACCGCCGACAATAAGTGAAATCGCACTTACTGCTGCAATAAATATTGTAAACACATTGATTACGGTATCAAGCAAATCAATATATGTTGCCATATTTGTAACTGTATAACAATCTTTTTCGTAATTATCATGTAGCGAACGGACATAGTTTATTGCTGCATTACCGATTCCGTCAAGTTGGCTTTCATCAACGGCTGTTACATTGATTGTATCGTAACGATTACTTGTAGTTCCGTTAATTGTAGCAGTAACCGATGCCGGCATAACAAGCATACAGCTTGTCATCTGCATACCGCCCATCATTGAGTTCATACTGCTCATCATATCTTCTGTATCAAGATTCATACTTGACATTATATCAACAACGCCTACAACTTTTACAGAAATTGTAAGGTCGTTTGATGTGCAGTAAATATATTCGCCTACTACATCTTTTGTACCAAAAAGTTGTAATGCACTACCCACATCAATTACGCCTACATTTTTACCCTCAATATATTCTTCTTCTGTAAAAAATCGACCGTAAAGAAGCGGAGTCTGCATAATCATCTGCATATCAGTATTACAACCGATACCCATAAGAAAACCTGTTTTATCATTAGCCGACATCTGACACATTGCCATTGACTGCATTGAGGCATACTGAACACTCTCAAGTTTTTTTATAGCCGCAATATCTTCATCGGTAAAATAATCCTCATCATCCGCCATATTCATATTAACGGTAAGGGCTATTGCACTGTTACCCATATCGCGAATCATACCAACAATGTAAT
>CALCBQ010000173.1 GCA_937897215.1 uncultured Clostridia bacterium
AAGCGACTGAGGGGGGAATTACGAATTCCGAATTACGCATTACGAATTGAATTCGTCAAACTCAAATTTGTTTATGCTCTTGTAAGTACCATTTCAAGTGGAGTATCTGTACCACTTTCAATATAAAGTTTAATGGTGCTACCGTCGTCAGACACTTTATATTTCACAGTTTCTGTAACATCTCTTGTGCCATTATTAGTGGTTTCATAAAGTGTATTTTTGTTTTCTGTTTTCCAAGTGCCTTTAACATTCATATCGTTTTCGGTCATATTGGCAAGTGCCATTGCAATGTATCCTTCTAAAGTGAGTTTTGTAGTTTTGCGGATATGTGCATCAAGTTCTTGTTCATTTTTACAACCGAAAGTAATAAGATAAGTGTCAACAACCATCTGTCGTGCTTGTTTTTCACTTGTTACCTGTGTGAATGTGCCATCCTTTTTGAATGTAACTGTGCATCTTGATGTTACTGTGTTTCCGTTTTCATCAATAGGTACCTGTGTTTCTGCATGCCACTTGCCAACAAGACGACTATCACGCTGAACTTTTGCATTCTGTGAAGATTGTTTTGTTGTATCTTCTTCAGTCGTGGTTTCGGTTGTTGTTTCTGTAGTTGTAGTGGTTGTTGCGGTTGTATTTTCTTCTTCATTTCTCTTACAACCTGCAAAAGCAGTAATTATAAGAACAAAACACAATATAATTGATATAACTTTAGTTTTCATAACTTAATCATCTTTCTTTAAGCAAAGTTTTAATATCCATTTTGCGTTTTCTTGCATTTCATAAAGGGTAATTCCATCTTTTTTGCCGTAGGTTTTAAGTAATGTACCATCAGGCTTGCCATTTGTAACACGGTCACCACCCGGCATAAGCACATTTACACCTGCGCGCACTCTGTATGCTTGGTCGCGAAGTTTAGGGAATTCAGGACTCTTTGACGGACGCATCCACCAGTCTGTCATCACAAGACCTTCAAAGCCCCATTCATCGCGAAGAATACGCTTGCAAAGGTCATAGTTGTAATGTCCCCATACTCCGTTAATAAGGTTATAAGATGTCATAAGAGTTTGTGGTTTTGCCTCTTTAATACAGATTTCAAAGCCTTTAAGATAAATTTCGCGTAAAGCTCTTTCTGAAACTCTTGAATCGTTACGAGTACGGTTTACCTCTTGATTATTACAAGCAAAATGCTTAGGACAAGCTTTTCTGCCGTTGTGTTGAATACCCTTAACTGCAGCAGCACCAATAAGTCCTGTTACAACAGGGTCTTCTGAATAATACTCGAAGTTTCTACCGCAAAGGTGGCTTCTGTGAATGTTCATACCAGGGCCTAAAAGAATATCACTACCTTTTTCTTTCATTTCTTCACTGATTTTTGTATAAACTTTTTCAACAAGGTCAGCGTTAAATGTACTTGCAAGTGCAGTACCGTTTGGAATAAGTGAACAATATGAGAGAAGTCGAATACCTGACGGGCCGTCAGTTGTAATCATTGGTGGAACACCTTTATCGCGCAAGCTCTGTAACACACCACCCATAGCACCTGCGTTACCCTTTGCGCCAAGAGGAGAATCCATTTTGTAGTCGCCACGAGAGATTGCTTCTAATTCGTCAAGTGATAATTGTGCGACAAACTCGTCAAGAGTCGCTTTTCCGTCTTTAACATCTTGAAATTTAATTCCCTTGTCGCCTGTTTGTGGAATACCATCTTTAATGTTATCAAAAATAATCTGTTTTAAGTCGTATTCACGAAGTTTTACAGTTTCTTTTGTCGCTTTGCGAACACCATTTTCTTCAACTGCTACAAACTTTTCAAATGCAACTTGTGGTGCACCTGCTTGTGTAAGTTGTTCTTTAAGTTTAGTTTCGTTAATTCCAAAACCACCTACGCACTGTGCATCGCGAACAGAATTACCCACATAAAACTTATATTCGCCCTTTTCCATAACATAAGAGTAAGCATAACCACTCTTTCCACTATCATCATAAGACCAGATACGATTTTCAGGAACTGTAATAACAAGAGTTTCGCTTTCATTTGGTGCTAATTCTTTTGTCTTTGCAAATCCGATAAGTTCGCGAACAGGGTTGCCAAGTTTTCCACAAGGTTTTTCAACATAAATCTGTACTGTTTCTTTACCCTTGTATTCCCCTGTGTTTTTAACTGTACAAGTAAATGTAAGTTTATCATTACTATAATCAAACTTTTCAGTTGAAATATCAAATATTGTATATGAAAGTCCGTAGCCGAATGGGTGAAGAACTCTGTCTTTTGCAAAGGTTTCAAAATAGCGATAGCCAACATAAATGTCTTCAACATATTCATTGAATTTAAGATTGCCAAAGTGAGCAGATGATGGGTAATCTTCATATTTAATTGCAATAGTATCGGTAAGTTTACCACTTGGTGTTACTTTGCCACAAAGCAAATCTGCAACTGTATTGCCACTTTCCATACCACCTTGCCATACTATTAAAATTGCACCGATTTTACCTTCAAATTCTCTAATCCAACTCATATCAATAACAGAGCCTATGTTGAGAAGAAGTGTAACCTTGTCAAATTGCTCACAAATTCTGTGAAGAGCATTTCTTTCGTCGTCGGTTACATAAAAACTACCTTTTTCAAGAGTGTTTTCACGGTCTTCGCCTGATGAACGACCGATTACATAAACTGCGTGGTCGCTACTTTCTTTTGCATTTTTAACGACTTCAGCAGTTAATGGCATTTCTTCATAGTATCTTGGCCAATGTCCCCAAACCCCATGGTCAACAGGGTTTGCACCGCACCAAGTTTCGTATAAATCAGAAAGTTCTGTGTTAAGCACTAAATCTTCACAGTTTTTAAGCCCATCAATAAGATTTACGCCATAAGGCTTTTTAACATCTCCACCTGAGCCGTAGCCTGTGAAAAACCAATCGTTCTGCACTCTGCCAAAAACAGAAACGCGACTACCCTTTGCGAATGGTAATGTGTTATCGTTTTTAAGAAGTACTGCACTTTCTGCTGCTGCCTCACGCAAAATTTCAGGCATACCGTCAGTAATGGTTACTTCGCCTAAAGCCTCAAGTGCTTCATCTTGTGAAACATCGGCACCAATGATTTTCATACCTAATTTCATAGCACCAACAACGATTTTTTCTGTAAATTTAGACATAATAAAATCCCCTCGAAATTTATTATATTTATAATATCATAACAAATCAAAAAGAGCAATATAAGAAGTGGAAAATGGACAGCAAGAA
>CALCBQ010000174.1 GCA_937897215.1 uncultured Clostridia bacterium
ATGCGTAATTCGTAATTATTTCTTTTGAGTTTTAGTGATTGCTGTCAGGATTTTCAACAATTCTTGACAATCATTATAGATGCTTTCGAATTGCTCTTTTGTAATGTATTCACTTTCATAAAGAAGTTCAAGCCAGTATTCTGTTTCGCTTGCTTCTTTGAGTGATATATTTAATTTAGCATAGAAATCAGCTTTGCCTTGCGCTCTTATTGCTTCTTTAACATTTGCACCAATACTGGTTCCACTTTTCAAAATTTGTGTTGCAATAATACCAATTCGGTGGTTAGTATCAAGATGTTTATATAATTTAATAATTCTCAAAGCAAAACTTTTGCTTTTTTCAGCAACTACATTTTCCATAATTTTAATTCCGAATTACGCATTACGAATTGCGAATTATCTCATTTGCTCTTTTAATGAGCGTTCAATTGTGCGTTGAGCATCTTTTTTAGCAGCAACATCACGTTTGTCGTAAAGCTTTTTACCTTTACAGAGTCCCACTTGCACCTTTGCTCTGCCTTTTTTGAAGTAGATTGACAAAGGAATAAGTGTAAGTCCCTCTTGCTTTGTTGTGCCTAGAAGTCGCATAATTTCTTTTTTGTGCATTAAGAGTTTACGGACTCTCATTGGGTCGCGGTTAAATATGTTGCCGTGGTCATAAGGGCTTATGTGCATACCGTTGACGAACAATTCGCCCTCAACAATGCTACACCAAGCATCTTTAAGATTGCATTTGCCTTGTCTTAAAGACTTTACCTCTGTACCCACAAGCTCAATACCTGCTTCAAAACTCTCAATTACGAAATAATCGTGGAGAGCTTTTTTGTTTTGTGCAATTGTAGTATTCTCTTTTTTCTCTGCCACAATTATTCCTCCTTTTTTGGTAACCACTTCTTAAATCTTGGTTGCAATTTTATCAGCGGTTACTTAAGTTGTTAGAAAAAGCAGGCGTGGAAGTCTGCCACTACGCGTTTATAATAGATTTCTGCCCTTGAGTGCTCTGGAAAGTGTTACCTCGTCTGCATATTCAAGGTCGCTACCAACAGGAATACCGTAAGCAAGTCGGCTAACCTGAATACCCATTGGTTTTAAAAGTCGAGCAATATACATTGCAGTTGCTTCGCCCTCGGCAGTTGGATTTGTAGCCATAATAACCTCGTTTACAGAGTCGTCAG
Organism: uncultured Clostridia bacterium; assembly: GCA_937897215.1. Lineage (GTDB taxonomy): Bacteria > Bacillota > Clostridia > Oscillospirales > Acutalibacteraceae > Fimenecus. Next base: position 1,176 of record CALCBQ010000174.1, read on the forward strand.
CCAAACGAGTAATCAACTCTTTAATGCGAATGTTGTCAGGTCCGACACCATTCATCGGGGAGATTACTCCGTGCAGTACATGGTATGTACCCTTGTATTCGTGAGTACGTTCAAATGCTGTAACATCGCGAGGGTTTTCAACCACACAGATTACAGAATTATCGCGTTTTGGGTTATCGCAAATGCTACACTTTTCGCCCTCTGTATGGTTACAACACACATTACAAGTATGTATATTATTATGGGCATTATTTATGGCATCTACTAAATTTTTTGTTTCGTTATCGTCAAGACCGAGAATATAATACGCCATACGCTCCGCCGATTTTACACCGACAGAGGGCATTTTGCGAAGTTCTTCAATTAATTTCTCGAGTGATACGATTGCCATAAATTAAACTCCAAAATTGTTGGTAAAATTAGAAGCCAAGACCCGGAATGTTCATTCCGCCTGTGATTTTACCCATTTCTCTTTCCATTGTTTCGTCTGCTTTTCTCATTGCTTCATTAACTGCAGCAACAAGCAAATCTTCAAGCATTTCTACATCTTCTGGGTCAACAACATCAGGCTGAAATTTAACTGAAACTACCTGATGTGAGCCGTTGACTGTTACATCGATTGCTCCGCCACCTGCAGAAGCTGTGTATTCTGCTTCTTCGCATTCTTTTTGTACGCGAGCCATATCGTCCTGCATTTGCTGAAGGCGTTTCATCATATTTGCCTGACCGCCCTGATTTGGGATTCTTGCTTTCATTTATTATTCCTCCTCAACTTGTACACCCATATTTCTTGCTTTTTCCATAAGGTCAGATAGTGGGTTGTTTGGTTTTTCTTCTTGTGGGGTGTTGTAAACACCAAGAGTATATGATTTGCCTGTTACTTCTGCAACAGTTTCTCTTATAACTTTTGAATAGTCGCCTGTTTTAAGATAAAGCTCTAACACAGGCGAGCCCTTCATCAATAAGAATTTATTCTGATGAATGAATGCGCTTGACCCCGTAAGCATTGCAATAAGACTTGGGTCTTTTGCGAAGAGTTTTTCTGTAACTTCAGGCCATTTAGTGAATGGAACTGTTCCCATATTCTGTGGTTGAGCTGGCTCTTGCACAGGTGCAGGGGGTGGCTCAGGTAATGGAATTTCTTCTTTTGCTTCTGGCTCTGTTGATTTTTCGACTTCTTTAACTTCTTCTTTTACCGGTTCTGCTTTTATCGGCGCAACTTCTTGTTTTTGCTCTGCCTTTACAGGAGTAGGGGCAGGAGCAGAAACTGTTATATTGCCAGATGCAATAGCAGATTCAAGTTCACTGATTCTGCGGAGAAGAGCATTTATGTCGCTGTCAAGTGATGGGGTGCAAAGACGAATAATGCAAAGTTCTGCGCTTGTTCTTCTGTTTGCACCTTGTTTCATAGTAGATGCAGATGCGGTCAGAATATCAATACAAGACATAATTGTTGCAAGAGTTGTTTTTGCACTCTGTTCACGAATAATCTCGATTTCGCCTTGTGAACAGATAATCATATCTTCGAAATTCTTAACGGCTTTTGAAACCATAAGATTTCTGAAATGGCTTGTAAGTTCAGTTATAAGACGCTCCATATCGCAAGAATCGTTATAGAGTTTGTCGATAACCTTAAGTGCATTTGCAGAATCTTTATTGATAATGCAATCGCAAAGGTCGAAAATGTATTCGCGACCTGCAAGACCTGCACTACTTGCAACTGCTGCAGAGTCGATTACGCCGTCAAAAGAAGAGCAACGGTCAAGAAGTGAAAGTGCGTCGCGCATAGCACCGTCTGCTATTCGAGCAATAAGCATAGCACCGTCATCGCTGAGATTGAGATTTTCTTTTTCTGCAACTTCTTTAAGTCGTACTGCCATATCTTCAGGTGGAATACGCTTGAAATCAAAGCGCTGACAACGAGAAAGAATAGTTGATGGCAATTTGTGTACTTCAGTAGTTGCAAGAATGAAAATTACGTGAGCGGGTGGCTCTTCAAGAGTTTTAAGAAGTGCATTGAATGCTCCGATTGAAAGCATATGAACCTCGTCAATAATATAAACTCTGTATTTTGCATTTGCAGGAGTAAAGTTTGCTTCTTCTCGCAAATCGCGGATATTGTCAACACCGTTGTTTGACGCAGCGTCGATTTCGATAATATCAAGAATTGAGCCACTGTCGATACCCTTACAGATTTCGCATTCGTTACAAGGATTTCCGTTTTGAGGGTTAAGACAGTTAACTGCTTTAGAAAGAATTTTTGCACAAGAGGTTTTGCCTGTACCACGAGAGCCTGTAAAAAGATAAGCATGACTTGTTTTACCTGTTTTTACGGCATTTTCAAGTGTGGTTGTAATGTGCTTCTGCCCTACAACATCAGTAAATGTAGATGGTCTGTATTTACGATAAAAAGCACGATACATAGTTCAAAGTTACCTCCTGTTTTTTAGTGTTCAAGTCTAGTGCTCACTGATTAGGGTGTGGTGTGATTATCAGTGAGAAAGTTTTTTGACATAGCCGTCAAAAAACGCAGGCAATACTTTGTGTATTAACGAGTATTTTGGACGAGCTATGGCGAAAAAGTAGCCACTGAGAATGATATCACAATCCTAATCAGTGAGTACTTATAAAAAAGCCTTAACTCAGTCATGTGTCGTGCAGGCAGACTGTGGCGCCCGGTGCAAACCGCTTAATGCTGCTCGGTTCCCCGCCTGACATGGTTCACAGCGCCCCGCCGCACAGGACCCACACGGCACACGACTGAATTAAGGCATCTTATCTAGTCAAATTATTATACTATATATATACAACAATTTCAAGAGGAAAATATACACTATTTTTATTGTAGTTGAAGTTCTTTTGTGATAAAATATATCTGTATAATTATATTTGGAGGAAAACGGGATGTTTAACATATTGCCACAACCTGTCAGCGTACTTTTTAACAAAGACAAAAAAGGATTTACGCTTCACGCAGGAACAACAATATCGCCTTTCCCATTTGCAGACGATTTAATTTCTTTTGCAAGAAAAGTTTTTAATAAAAAAATTATTATTCATGAAGATACAGGGGAAGAAAGGTCAATTATTTTAAAAATTGACGAAACCATTGAAAATGAAGAGGGTTATACGCTTAAATGCGAAAACCGTCGTGTGTATATTAATGCAAAAACTGAATCGGGTTTGTTTTATGGATTACAAACTCTTAAACAACTTCTTTTGCAGACAAATGGTAAAATTCCATACACAGAAATAGTTGATTACCCTCGTTTTTCATATCGTGGATATATGCTTGATTGTGGCAGATATTTTTATACAGTTGACGAAATCAAACGCATTGTTGACCTTATGGCACTCCATAAACTCAATGTTCTTCATTGGCACTTGACAGAAGACCAAGGTTGGCGAGTAGAGATTAAAAAATATCCGTTGCTTACCCAAAAGGGCTCAATGCGAAGCCATACAAATTTCAATCACAAGCCACACGGTGGTTATTATACACAAGAGGATGTGAAAGAAATTGTCGCTTATTGTCATTCAAGAAAAATCAAGGTAATTCCTGAATATGATATTCCCGGACATAGTGTCGCGGCAATTGCTTGTTATCCTGAGCTTTCTTGTTGCAATCGAAATCTTGAGGTTGCAACACATTGGGGAGTTAAACACGATATTCTTTGCG
>CALCBQ010000175.1 GCA_937897215.1 uncultured Clostridia bacterium
AAATACCCTCGCCGTACATAATATCGAACTCTGCCTCTTTAAATGGAGGAGCAACTTTATTCTTAACAATTTTAGCGCGAGTACGAGAGCCGATAAACTCATTGCCCTGACCTTTAAGTTGCTCAATACGACGAACATCAATTCGCATTGTTGTATAGAACTTAAGTGCGCGACCACCCGTTGTAACTTCAGGATTGCCGTAAATTACGCCAACTTTTTCACGAAGCTGGTTGATAAAGATAACGATAGTATTTGATTTATTGATAACACTTGTAAGTTTACGAAGTGCCTGAGACATAAGACGAGCGTGAAGACCAACGTGGCTGTCGCCCATATCCCCTTCAATTTCTGCGCGAGGAACAAGAGCTGCAACAGAGTCAACAACGATTACATCAAGAGCACCTGAACGAGCAAGAGCCTCAGTAATTTCAAGGGCTTGTTCGCCGTTATCTGGCTGAGAAACGAGAAGTGAGTTAATGTCAACACCAAGTGCCTCAGCATATTCAGGGTCAAGAGCGTGTTCAGCGTCAATAAATGCTGCCTCGCCACCAAGTTTTTGTGCCTCAGCAATTACCTGTAAAGCAAGAGTTGTTTTACCTGAAGATTCAGGCCCATAAATTTCAACGATTCTGCCCTTTGGAAGTCCGCCAATACCAGTTGCATGGTCAAGAGAAATTGAGCCTGTTGAAATTGCCTCAACATTCAATGAACTGTTTTCGCCAAGGCGCATAACTGCACCTTTACCGTAATTTTTTTCAATCTGTAATAATGCGGTTTCTAATGCTTTTGATTTATCAGCCATTTTATATACCTCGCTATCGCACAAATGTTCGTTTGAATGTATTATATATTATTTGGTTAATAATTGCAAGTACTTTTTTATATTTTATTTAAAATTATTTTTAAAAAAAGACTTGCAATTTGCGAAAGTAACTGTTATAATGTCTCTTGTTGTAATTTGATTATTAAACCCCGTTTATTTAAGGAGGTGCCTTTGAAATGGCAAAATGCGAATATTGTGGTAAAGACGTTGCTTTCGGCATCAAGGTTTCTCACTCACACAGACGTTCAAACAGAACATGGAAACCCAACGTTAGAAGAGTTAAAGCAGTTGTAAACGGCTCTCCTAAGAGAGTTTATGCTTGCACTCGTTGCCTTCGTTCAGGTAAGGTTGAAAGAGCAGTTTAATTCAAAGCAAAATACGAAAATTAACGGACATCTTACGATGTCCGTTTTTTCTTTTTATTACCACACTTTATCTAATTTTTCGCAGATTTCGTTAGATAACGTATAAACAGTATAATATGATGGGGTTGCTCTTAAATGATATTTACCATCAGCAGTTTTTATGATTTCGCCATATTCATAATAAAGAGCATCTTCGCCCTCAAAGTACCAAAGAATATCAAGCCTTCTTTCATGCTCGAAATACTCTTTATCATGATATTGAGTTTTTCCCTCGTCATAATTTGGTTCCATTATAAAACGGCGAATTTCTTCAATTTCTTTTTCAGTTAAATATATAATTACTGCATCTTCTTTTCTGTACCCGTTTGCGAAGTTAGCAGCAAAACAGATTTTTGAAACCTTTGCAGTTTTGGGGTCAGGAAATTTGTAATCTTTTCTTATAAGCGTGTATTCATCAGCTACATCATCCCAATCGTCATAAAATAAATGATATACAATATCAAGATTATTGCCAATCATCCAGTAATCGTCGGAGTTGTTGTCTGATTTCAGCATTTTTGTTATATTGACAGTATCCAGATACCATGGACCCCAAAGCTCTTGGTAATTACCCTTATTTTCTATAAACTCGTTACACTGTTCTTCACTTGCCATTTCACTTGGTAAATTTACACGATAACTGTTTTTCAATTCTTCATAATCCTTTTCAACAATAGGCGAAGAAGCTCCCGCGAGTAATATAAGCACAATAATCGGTACAAGAAAAAATCCCAAAAGACTTCCTACTATTTCGTGTTTTCTTTCTCGCTTATTTTCTTTTTCAATATTTTCTTTTTCCTCTTGTGTAAGGTCAGTTACAATTATATATTCATTATCTTTAATAAATGTCATTACAAGTAGTGCTACTGTTGCTATAAAATAAACTGAGCAGGAAATGGGCTCCCAACCTATAAAGAAAGCGTTTAATATTGCCGACAAAAGCAAAATGCCTCTGACAACATAAATAAAGTTTATACTTACTTTTCGTGCAAGGTGCGTAAACAAAATCATAATCGCACCTATTATGAGTGTTGATACAACTGAAAAAGCTTGACTATTCGCAAACACACCAATCCACCAGACACCTGTAAAAACTCCGGGACTCATTCCCATAAGCAAAACCAATGAAGCGATATAAATCAATACTGACACTATGAATAAGTTTTCTTTCATTTCAAGCTTGAGTTTAGGTTTCATAATTTGCACTCCTTTTGGGGTGGATTGTAAATTGTTGTTTATTTTTGGGTTAAGATTCTTGCGCTTTTTAGAATGACAATATGCGGGCGTGTAAGCCCGCCACTACGCGGACTTTAGAATGCCACGGACAGACGAGGACGTCTGTCCCTACGCGGTATTTATGGGTTGACCCTTTGCATTATACTTCGTCCCAGTCGACATAATCGTCTTCGGTTGGTTGGTCGTAGGAATAATCGTAATCTTCAACTACAGGGTAACGATATGGAATACCTGCATCATTAAAGGATTTTGTTGCAAAATATTCCGAAAGAGCAAAATCGGCAGTTGCCTCATAGGTGGCTTCGTATGTATCAGTTTCGGCAGCATCATAAATAACATGTTCGGTGCCTATAGACCATTCATACAAATCATAAATTCTTTCTTTGGCATCTTTTCTTATAAACTCATCATCACATTCAGTTAACTTTGCCATATATGGAATTGCAGAGTCTGACAGACCGCTTAATGTATACATATCAATATTTTCATGTTTTCCGCTAAGATATGCATTAACATTGTAATCGGCTATTGTACGCTCAATTCCGCACAATGAAAGTACTGTGAATATAAGCATTGAAATAAGCACGGCATATTTAATCGTTTTAAGTTCAGGTTTGAAAATTCTTATTATAAATGCAATTATTACGATGGCGGTTGCAAGCATAAATGCAGATGTGCAAAGACGAAGTACGGTAAGTCCATATTCATCAATATACATAAACATTTTTGAAATTGCAGTTGTTATAAAAAGAATTGTGAATACGCCTATAAAAGTGAGTATTCCTTTAATTAAAGGATTAAGGGTTCCGTCTTCTCTGCGAATTGTAAGCCATACTGAAAGTACCATAATAGCAAGGTTTATAAATGCAATTGCTTCAGTTTCAAAAAATCCGCGACGAGCATACTCGGCAAAACTAAACTCATAACCTGCGGGAAGAATACCTAAAAATCCACTAAAGAAATATGCGGTTTGCGAAAACATATAAACCAGATACACAAATGCGATAAGCCCCAAAAATGTTATTGCAAAAGGTGTATTTATAAATCTTGTTTTGTCAATCTGAAATGGTTTACTTTCCGATTTATTAAGTTCAAATTTACAAGTAACAGCAAAAAGGACTACGCCTACAAATACCACTACCGAAACAATAAGTTTTGCAACAGTCATTCCAAGAGTAGATGCGATTTTGTCGACAAGACCTTCAAAAGCCGCGTCGGCACTTACAAGTAATGAAATAACGATTGCAAGCACAGGAATTGCAGCAAGTACTGCACCACCCACTTGTAAAACTGTTTTCTTTTTATCGTGTTTAAGCACTGACTTTGCAATTGTTGGTGCATTTTCAATTGGTGCTATAAATGTGCGGACAAGTTTGAATACACCGTCAAGATTGTCGGCGATAGTTTCATCAGTTAAGGATGTTGCACAGAGTACTGTTGATACAAGCAACACCACAAACGCAATAAATCTTGATGTATAGTCGTTACCATAAAGTGTGAACACTACACTCGACAATATCATTAACACAAGGCACGAAACTGATAAAAATGTGAAGTTGCCGTTTTTTATAATATATATAACTAACGCTACTACAAGTGCAATTGTTGATAATGTGTAGCCGATTGCCATTTGACAGAAAAATCCAAAGAATACAAGGCATATTGACAACACTGCAAACACGCCGAAGAATATATAATCAAAAACAGAAAAATCAATTTTCTTTTCTTCTTTACGCTTACGGACTGTGTTGTAATAATTTGAATTTCCATAAGGCACTGTGGGTTGCTGAGTGATTTGTGGATTATTGTTTGGTGTATTTTCCATAGCTATGCCTCCTTTGATAAATCTTCTGTTATAAACTCGTGAAGGTATTTTTCATACATTTCTTTTTGTTTGATTTCTTCAGGTGTTTTTTCTGTTTTACCAATATATACAGTAATAGCAATAAGTACTATATTGATTAAAATTGGTATAAACATACCGTGAATTAACAAAAACATATTAAAGAACAGTGATATTGAAAGAATGATAATCGGAATAGTATTAAAACCTTTTTTCCAGAAATGAGAAAGAGTTGTAAAAATAATAAGCATTAAAAAATATACGCTCCACCCTATTGTATGAATTAAATTGCTTAACTCTACATTTTCAGGTGATTCGCCAATTGCAAGCAATCCTACTACACCAGCACATGTATTTGTCTTTATCTTTATTTTAATGATTCATTTACTGTATCGCAAATATCCTGTGGAAGTTTTTCTAAATCATAAAAGCTAATTTTTTCGCTATAATATGAGAAAAAATTATCTTTATATAAATACCATTGACCGTTATTATCTTTTACTATACTGCAACAAGTAAGACGAATATCATCAAAACCTTCAAAGCAGAATACTAAATCATAATCGTCTAAATATCCACGTACATCTATCCAATCAATTTTGTCTTTTTCTATTAAATCATTATCAAAGTTTTTAATTAAATTTTCAATATACCTTATTTGCTTTTCGCTGAATTTAAGTTCTTTATCAGAATGAGTTACAATCTTTACAATTTTATCGTCTTCATCTGGAAAATCACAATTTTTATTTATATAATATGCTCTTGTGTAATTGCCAAAATCTTCATCAACAAGTTTCGTTATAAAGTTTTTGTTATCGCCCATCTGCCAATATGTATTATAATTAACTTCACCTGTTTCAGATATCATTCTTGTCGGCTTTGAAACTATGATATATTCTGCATCGTTGTTATAATAGCACTGTTCTTTCTCAATAGTTAAGCTATCCCACTCAAGTCTTTCATAATCGCTTGCATTGAACTCATTAAGATATTCTTTTGAAACCAGTTCGATAGGTAATTCTTTTACTTCTTCCTTGAAATCTCTTTCACTGTCAACAATACATATTATGATAAAACCAATTACTGAAAATACAAATACAAGGAACAACACGAAAAAACTTATGAGTAATTTTTTTATTATGGTTTTTACATCAATTTGATTTGTACTGTTTGGTATCTTTTCTTTAACGGTTACTTTTTCATATCTGCCATCTTCCATTTTTACATTGAATTCATGAATTTTGATTTCACCATTGAATTTTCCAGAAGAAATAAGATGTAAAATCAATAATATTACAAAAACAACAAATCCAATTATCTCCAAGCCATTCTCATTGATAATAGAAAAAGCAACATCAGTTACTAAACGCAAGATAAGAATTATTGTACTTAAAGTTCTTAACGAATTATATTTATATGAAATATAGTGGAAAAATCCTGAAAAGAAAATTAACGCAAACATTAAAATATTCAATAATGTGGCAAAATCTTCCCATGGTGCAAAGCGATTACATAACGCTATATAACAAGAACCAATTAATGTAATATGAAATAAAATATTTGTTAATTTTTGTAAAAAAGTTTTCTTCATAATTACGCCTCCTTGGTGTTAATAAGGGTAAGGTTTGCTCCGTCTGTGTATTCAAGAATATCTCCGGGTTGACAATCAAGCTCGCGACAGATTGCCTCAAGAGTTGAAAAGCGTACTGCTTTTGCTTTGCCTGTTTTAAGAATTGATAAATTTGCCTGAGTTATGCCTATTCTTTCAGCTAACTCCCCTGATGTCATTTTTGCTCTTGCAAGAGCCATATCAAGATTAACTTTTATTGCCATACAAACCACCTCTTATATTGTCAAATCACTATCTTCTTTAAGCAAGATTGCTTCTTCAATAATATTTCGTACTACGCGGACTATAAGTCCTATAAAAAGTGCCGCTATTGACACAATAATAAACATTACAAATTTGTGTGATGCAAATCCGCTTAACAAACCAACATAAATGCAAAGCCATGAAAGAATCGAAAGGTATTTCACATTTTCTTCCTCAAACACGTTTCCTTTGTCAACATTGAGAAGAATTTTATAAAGAATAATAATTGCACCCCACCCTGCGGGGACTGCCAAGTATGTAACAACTGTTAAGAATTTTATTAAATGGTCCCGATGAAAAAGAACACATAAAAATTCCACAATCCACGGTGCGAAAAGAGTGAGAATTACAAGCGCGATTGCAAAGATTGTTGTAAATGCTAAAGATAGAGTTAAAGTACGATTTTTTCGTTGCATATTTATACCTCTGTTAGAAAAATATGGTTTTTTCTATAAAATAGCATTGATTTTATCGTTTGTCAATAAATTTTTATCGAAAAACAGAAAAATTACAACATTGTAATAATAATTACAAAAGAAAAACGGTGTAAGTTTTCACACTTACACCGTTGTTTTATTCTTTTTGCACTTTGCATTTTGCGTTTTGCACTTATTAATACATTCCGCCGCCTGCTTGTGCCATTGCTGCTGCAGCAGCTGCTTCAGCCTGTGGGTCAGGAATATCAG
>CALCBQ010000176.1 GCA_937897215.1 uncultured Clostridia bacterium
AACCCCCTGCTCAATTAAAACTTCAGTTAAAATTTCTGAACCGTTGAGTTTCATTCTCTTTCACTCCATGAATTTGCTATTTAGTGTAACGCTTTAATGCGTGAAAATATTAATATATATTCTATACTATTTTATAGAAAAAATCAATCTATATTTAACAAAAAAAGCAACAGAAAAACACATCTGTTGCTTTCTTAATTTATGCAGTTTTACGCATTATCGCTATTTTCAGTATTTTCGTTGTTTTCTTCAGTAATTTCAACTGTTTCTTCAACTAATTTTTCTGCAATCTCAACAGTTTCAGTTGTTTCTTCCTTGATTTCCTTTTCAGGCTCTGCAGGAAGTTCCCCTGTTGTCATAAGTGATTCAAACTGTTCTTTATCAATCTTTTCAAGTTTGATAAGCGCTTCAGAAACAATATGAAGTTGGTCAATGTGTTCAGAGAGAATTTTCTCTGCTCTCTTATAAGCATCGGTAATAATTCTTTCAACCTCTTCATCAATAGCAGCGGCAACATTTTCAGAATAGTCTCTCATATGGTTATAATCTTTACCGATGAACACTTCTTCATTATCTGAGCCAAATGCAATCGGACCAAGTTTTTCACTCATACCATACTTAGTAATCATATTTCTTGCAGTTTTAGTTGCACGCTGAATATCATTAGATGCACCGGTTGAAATATCGTTAAAGATAATCTGCTCTGCTACACGACCACCAAGAAGAGACACTATGTCATCGAGCATTCTTGATTTAAGAATATGGTCATTGTCCTTTTCAGGTGTATAGAGAGTGAAACCTGCTGCCATTCCGCGAGGAACAATAGAAATGTGTGTAACAGGATCTTGATTATCAAGATAATACGACGCAATTGCATGACCTGCTTCGTGATATGCAGTAATTTTCTTATCTTTGTCTGAAATTTTTCGTGATTTCTTTTCTGAACCCACAACAACTTTTAATGTTGCTTCTTCGATTTCATTCATTGTGATTGCCATAAGTTTGCGCTTTGCAGCAAGAAGTGCAGCTTCATTAAGAAGATTTTCAAGGTCTGCACCTGTAAAGCCAACAGTTGTTGCGGCAATCTGATGTAAGTCAACATCAGGTGCTAATGGTTTATTCTTCGCATGAACCTGTAAAATTTCTTCTCTACCCTTAACATCAGGATAGCCAACAGTAACCTGACGGTCAAATCGACCTGGACGAAGAAGTGCAGGGTCAAGAATATCAGGACGGTTTGTTGCAGCAAGTACGATTACGCCTTCATTTGCACCGAAACCGTCCATTTCAACAAGAAGCTGATTAAGAGTCTGCTCTCTTTCATCGTGTCCGCCACCCATACCGGCACCTCTATGACGACCTACTGCATCAATTTCGTCGATAAAGATAATTGATGGTTGATTTTTCTTTGCTTCCTGGAACAAATCGCGCACACGAGAAGCACCAACACCTACATACATTTCAACAAAATCAGAACCTGAAATTGAGAAAAATGGAGCGTTTGCCTCGCCTGCTACCGCACGGGCAAGAAGTGTTTTACCTGTACCTGGAGGGCCTACAAGAAGTACACCTTTAGGAATTCTTGCACCAAGATTTGAGAATTCGGTAGGATTCTTTAAGAATTCAACAATTTCTGTAAGTTCTTCTTTTTCTTCATCGGCACCTGCAACATCTTTGAATGTTACTTTTCGTTTTTCATCATCAGCACGCTTTACTCTTGCTTTACCGAAATTCATTGCACGATTATTCTCACTTGTAATTGAACTGTTCATCTTTTTAAACATAAGAACCATTACAACCACAAGTCCTAACGTAAGCAAGAGTGATGGAAGCATTGTTACAATCCATGAACCGGATGTACCTGCTTTATAGTCAAACTCAATAGGTTTATCAGGGTTTTTCTTATTATATTCTCTTAAACTTTCGTGAACATCGTTAACAAAAAGATTTACATTAGGAACTGTATATTTATAGGTCTTGTCGTCGTCTTTAAGTTTGAATGTCATAGCACCGCTATTCATATTCAAATCAGCTTCAACAACCTGTTCTTCATCAAAATATTGAAGAATTTCATAGTATTGCAATTCCTTTTGTTGTTCTTTACCCATATACACAGTGATTACACCGATAAACAAAGCGGGAATCAGAATATATGGGATTATAGCTTTCCAGTTGATTTTTTTCAATGTATTTTACACTCCTGTGATTTATTACTTTTCGTAAACTGCAGGCTTTAACGCACCTACAAATGGTAAGTTTCTGTATTTTTCATCATAATCAAGTCCGTAACCAACAACAAAAGCGTCAGGAATTTGTGCACCTGCATAATCAGCTTTAATTGGTGCTTTTCTTCTTTCGGGCTTGTCAAGTAATGTACATATTTTAATACTATTAGGATTTCTTGCAGAAAGAACTTTCATAAGATAATCGAGAGTTACACCACTATCAAGAATATCCTCAACGATAAGCAAATCCGCACCTTCAACAACATCGGTATCGAGGTCTTTTATAATTTTAACAACACCTGATGTTTTTGTGCCTGAGCCATAACTTGAAACAGACATAAAGTCAATTATGCAAGGGATTTTAATGGCTCTCATCAAGTCTGCCATAAAAATTACTGAACCTTTAAGCACACTTACAAGCACTAACTTTTTGTCTTTATAATCTTCACTGATTTGATTGCCAAGACGAGTTACAATGTTTTGAAGTTCTTCTTCAGATAAGAGTACTTTTTCAATATCGTTTAACATTTTATTATTCCCCCAACTCATAAATCATAATACTTTTATTAGTGTTTTTATCAATTTTACAACGGTCCGCAACACCGAAATACTGAGTCCAGATTATTCCGTTATCATCAGTAATAATAAGCATTTTTGAACGGTCATAAGCCGAAATTTTGTATTCATTAAATAGTTTTTTAAGTTTTTTGTTAACTCTACTCATCGGGCAATAATAGTCTCCGTCAATTCTGTTACGAATCGTCAGATTACCACAAATTTTATCACAATCAATAGAATCTTTCATTTCAAATTTATTAAGATTTTGTAAATCTTCTTTGAACAAGTGTTTTATTGATAACACGCCTAAAGGAGTTTTCACTTTATCTGCATTGTTCATAATCTTAATTTCAAAATGCTCAATTTCTTCAATTTCGCCAAATCTTAAAAAAATACGGTCTGAATCAGCGGTAATATTACCACCAAGGTTTGCTTTGCCGCCATTCGCAACAATATATGCCACTGCATCAATATATTTTTTTGTTATATCAGGGACTCCCTGTTCTTTGAGAATTAATGAAATTACTTGATTTTTAACAGCTTTGTGGCAATTTTGGATTTTTTTACAATCATAAATTTCATCTTCAGTATTCCGTGCATTTTCAAGAATTTCGTTTGCACTTTGCACTACATAATCATTTGCAAGTTTTACTGAATCAACACAATTTGAGAACGCTTTGTCAAAAGACGGATTGAGTGAGAACAACTGTGGAATTACATTATGACGGATTTTATTTCGTGTATAATCATCACAAAGATTTGTACTGTCAGTTACAAAATCAAGAGAGTTCGCCTTTAAATACTCCTCAATTTCGTTTCTTGTACAATCAAGAAGTGGTCTGATGTACTTCTCACGAACATAAGGAATTCCACACAATCCTTTAATTGATGTGCCACGAGTCATATTAAAAATCACGGTTTCCATATTATCATTAAGATTATGGGCAGTTGCAATTTTTGTGCAATCCGCTTGTGAGAAGAAATCATATCTGATTCTTCTTGCACATTCTTCAATACTTTCGCCTGTTTTCTGGGCTTCGGCGGGAACATCGGCATAAAAGCACACAAGCTCAACGCCAAGTTTTTCACAAAGATTTTTTGAAAAATTCAAATCTCTGTCAGCCTCATCTCCGCGGATTCCGTGATGAATATGTATTCCTTTGATACTTTCAATACCAAGTGCATCTTTATTGCTTACAAGAATATGCAAAAGTGCAACAGAATCGGCACCACCTGAAAGACCTACTCCAACAGCATCGCCTTTTGAAATCATACAATGTTCTGTTATTGTTTTAATAACTTTACTCGTCATATTTAATCCTTTCAAGTGTTGAGAACATTGTGAATTCAGGGTTCCAAGCTACCTTAACGGTTTCTGTTGAGCCGTGTCTGTTTTTACCTACAATAAGTTCAGCAACATTGGCTGTTTCACTTACGGTATCGTCGCCTTCATCACTATCATGTTTATAGTAATCTTCACGATGAAGCATAATAACAATGTCTGCGTCTTGCTCGATAGTACCTGATTCACGAAGGTCTGTCATTTGTGGACGATGGTCGCTTGCATTCTTTGCAACGCCACGGGACAACTGTGAACAAGCAACGACCGGAATATTAAGGTCTTTCGCCATCATTTTAAGACTGCGGGTAATTTCTGCAACTTCTTGAACACGATTATCGCTGCGCTTTGTACCTGACATAAGCTGAAGATAGTCAATTACAATACAATCAACATCTTTCATTCGCATTGCTCGAGCTTTCATTTCAGGAACATTGATATTTGATGTATCATCAAAATAAAGTTCACAGTTTGCAAGATTCTGGAGAGCAAGTCCTAAACGCTCCCAGTCTGCCTGATTAACTTCGCCTGTTCTGAGTTTATTACTTACAATTCTTGCTTCAGTTGAAATAATACGCTGAGCCAACTGGTCTTTTGGCATTTCAAGTGAGAAGAACAAAACTTTTCTGCCTTTCATTGCAATATTTCTTGCAACATTCAGTGCAAAACTTGTTTTACCCATAGCAGGACGAGCACCGACAACAATAAAGTCAGAGCGGTGGAATCCCCCACCCAAAACCTTATCAAGATACGAAAAGCCAGTTGGAATACCAATATACTGTTCTTTTTGTTGTGGGTCGGCGCTTGCAAGTTTCTTAAGGCGCTCAAAAACATCTGATACGATAATATCGCTTACCTTTGAAGGTCCTGAAGTATTCTTGCCGCGACGGATTTCATAGATTTTCTGTTCCGCCATATCAAGAAGTTTATCAGGAGATTCTGCCTCATCGCTAGTCTTATCAAGAATTTCACGAGCGGTCAATATTAATGTTCGAAGATAATATTTCTCAATAATAATTTTTATGTATGATTCAACATTTTTTGTTGATGGCACTGCTTCGGCAAGTTTCATAAGATATGCTTTACCGCCGATATCATCATAAACTTTGTCTTTCTTTAACTGTTCAAGGACAACTAAAGGGTCAATGCGGTTACCCATTGTATCAATGTTAAGAATTGCAGTATAAATCGCCTTATGTTGTGGAAGATAGATATGGTCAATTTTAAGCATATCTGCAACGATATGAAGGCATTCAGGGTCTTTAAGAATTGCACCCAAAACCGCTTGTTCAGCATCAATACTATGTGGTAAATTCACACCATCAATTACTGAATAATTAGTTTCCATTTTTTATTCCCCTACCATTACGGTCATTTCTGCTGCGATATTTGTATAGAGTTTAACTTCAATTTTATATGAGCCGAAGTTTTTGATATCGTCCATTGTGATTTTTCTTTTGTCAACTTTAACGCCATACTGTTTTGTGATTTCTGCGGCAACTTCTTTTGAGGTTACTGAGCCAAAAAGTTTACCGTTATTACCTGCTTTTGCAGTAATTTTTACAACCTTGCCTTGAAGTTTTGTTTTTGACTCGTTTGCAGCGGCAATTTCAACATCAATTTTATGTTGATTTGACTGTTCACGGTTGCGAAGTTCTGTTAAACTCTGCGCATTTGCTTCTACTGCAAGTCCTTTTGGAAAAAGAAAATTACGAGCATAACCGTCTGATGCCTTTACTTTTTCCCCTTTTTTACCTAATCCTTTAACATCTACTTTCAAAATAACATCCATTATATATAACCTCTTTTCGCTTAATTTTCATTATTAATTGCATTCTTAAGTAATGCAAGTGCATTATCAAATGTTTCGTCGGTAAGTTGAGCCGCCGCCATAGTATGATGACCGCCACCACCTAATTTTTCCATTATAATCTGCACGTTTATCTCCCCATAAGAACGGGCAGAAATATTTATAACATTTTCTGTTCTGAATAATACAAATGACGCTCTCACACCATCAATATTGAGAAGTTCATCCGCAGCCTGACTTGCAACAATACGAATATCATCAGTCTGAAAGTCAACTACGCCGATTGCACATTCGTTATATATAGCTGCAGATTTTACAACTTCACTTTTTGCTTTTTGTGTCTGCATACTGTTTGCAAACAACTGTTTTACTGCTACTGTATCTGCGCCCAAAGAGCGAAGATAAGCTGCCGCTTCAAATGTTCTTACACCTGTTTTCATAACAAAATTCTTTGTATCAAGTGTAATACCCGACATAAGTGCTTCTGCACAAACCTGAGGTACTTTCACATCAAACGGTACATACTGAATAAGCTCTGTTACCATTTCTGATGCAGAAGATGCGTATGGCTCGTGGTAGAATATGACCGCTTTACTAATATGGTCAACGGTTTTTCTGTGATGGTCAATTACTATTACTTTCTGCACTAAATCAAATAATTCAGGATATTCAAGGAAACTCTTTCTATGAGTATCTACAATCACAAGCAAAGTGCCTTCGTTAAGAAATGACTCAACTTCACTAGGCTCAATAATAAGATTAGCCATTCCGTTTGTTTCAAGGTGTTTTGCAAGTGGCATTGCAAGAGTTGTTTTTGTATTCATTACAATTTTTGCATCCTTATTGAGTGCTTTGCAAATCATTGCTACACCAACTGATGAACCAAGTGCATCAAGGTCTGCAAAACGGTGCCCCATAACAAGAACATTGTTACAAGATGAGATACTGTCGCTTATAGCAGAAGCTACCATTCGTGTTCTTACTTTTGTACGCTTTTCAATACCCTTTGCAACACCACCGAAGAATTCATAATCATTCTTATCGGTTTTAATTGCAACCTGGTCGCCACCTCTGCCCATCGCCATATCAAGAGACTGACGTGCAATTTTTTCGCATTCCGGAAGCGTTTCGCCTGTACCCACACCAATAGAAACGGTAAGTCCCGATACTTTTTCATTATATGTATAAGAACGTACCATTGAAAGAAGAGAAAACTTATCTTCTTTCATTTTTATAAGATTTTCATTATCTGAAATAACTATAAATCGACTACTATTTACTTTACGATAAATACAACTGTAATTTTCAAGCCAATTCTCAACTAACTGTTCAACTTCACTTAAGATATCGGATTGTTGACTTTCTCGCAAGTCGCCCAAAGCATCTTCAACACTATCAATGTTAATAAGCATAAACACAGGGCGAGTATTTTCATATTTGACTTTTATATTCTTAAGGTCTGTATCTTCAACAAAATATAAAATATATGCAGTCTCTTCTTTATAATCGATAGTTGATGAAAATGCCGTATATTTTTTATCATTAAACGAGCATTCTATACTGCGATTTTCACGAACAATCTCTACACCTTGCTCTGATGTAAACTGTTTTACATCAACATTCTCAAAGTCATAATCACTTAAAAATGCCTTACTGAACAACTGATTGTACCAGAGTATTTTATCGGTATTATCAAAAATAACAACAGGCAATGGAAAAAACTGAAGTTCGCCGTATTTTTCATCTGCTGAAAGTTTTTTATTCAGTTCAGAAACTGCTAATTCAAGTTTTTTTGCACTAATATTGTTGATTACAATACCAACAATGCTAAATATGATTATCATTAAAAAACCTGCAAAAGCGAAATACACATTATAAAAGAGCATAACAATACAAAGAAGCAAACAAACAACAATTGAAGGAATTGTTATCGGATAAACTTCTGCAATCTTTTTAATGCGATTCATAACATCAATGTTTTGTGGTTTTTTCATAATAACACCTTTTAAGATAAAATGGTTACACCGCGCTGATTATAGGTAATACCATAGGACTACGCTTTGTTCTGTCATAAAGAAGACGCGAAATATCATCACGGATTCTGTTTCGTATTGTACCCCATTCTATATTGCCATCGTGAATACACTCATCAACAACAATTTGTGCAACAAGTTTTACTTCTGAAATCAATTCTTCAGAATCGCGCACATACACAAACCCACGGGACACTACATCAGGACCCGCAACTAACATTCCTGTATCTTTTTCAATTACAAGGTTGATTATCATAAGTCCGTCTTCCGCAAGACGCTTACGCTCACGAATAACCGCACTGCCTACATCGCCCACACCGTATCCGTCAACAAAGACTTTACCTGCAGGCACATTTTCAAGTGCAGTAATCTTACGCTTAGTAAGTTCAACCTGTCTTCCGTTATCAGCAATAAAAATATTACCTGACTGAATGCCCATACTCTCCGCAAGTTGGGCGTGCTTTCTTAAATGTTTCTGCTCGCCGTGCACAGGAATAAAGAATTTTGGTTTTGCCAAACTCATTATAAGTCTCAATTCTTCTTGACAAGCATGGCCTGAAACGTGAACATCATACATTTTTTCATATACGACTTCTGCTCCACGCTTCAATAACTCGTCAACAACCTTACCGACGGTCTTTTCATTACCGGGGATTGGTGTTGCTGAAATTATAACATAGTCGCCTGTACCAATTTCGACGCGTCTGTGCTCTGAAAACGCCATTCTGTAAAGAGCAGACATTGGCTCGCCCTGACTACCTGTTGTAATAATAACAAGTTTATCGTGAGGGTAGCGTGATACCATATCAATACTGACTAAAATACCTTCCGGCACATTAAGATAACCGAGTTTTGATGCAGTTTCAACAACATTTTCAAGACTGCGACCCGAAAGTGCTACTTTTCTGCCCACAGATGCGGCAACATCAATAATCTGTTGTACTCTGTGAATATTTGATGCAAATGTTGCAACTATAAGACGTTTACCATCTGCTTTTTGGAAAAGTCTTTCAAATGACTCGCCTACTGTACGCTCACTTGAGGTATAGCCCGGTCTTTGTGCGTTTGTTGAGTCAGAAAGAAGTGCAAGGACACCCTTTTCGCCAAGTTTTGCAATTCGTGCTAAGTCGATTACATCGCCATCAATTGGTGTTGTGTCAATCTTAAAGTCGCCTGTCTGCAAAATAAGACCCGCAGGTGTACTGATTGCAAGAGCAATAGCATCAGGGATTGAGTGATTAACATGAATTGCCTCAACTTCAAAATTACCGAGCTTAATTTTATCTTTTGGCTTGATTACATTCAATTCAACTGTATCAAGCATTTTATGCTCACGAAGTTTACCTTCAATAAGACCGATTGTAAGTTTTGTGCCATAAACGGGGATATTTACGCGTCTTAAAAGATACGCAAGACCACCAATATGGTCCTCATGACCGTGTGTAATAAAAATACCTTTGACTTTATCTGCATTCTCTTCAACATAAGTGAAATCGGGAATAACCAAATCGACGCCTAACATATCAGGTTCAGGGAAAGCGAGACCGCAATCAACAAGTATCATCTCGTTTTCATACTCATACAAAGTCATATTTTTACCAACTTCATTGAGTCCGCCTAAAAATGCAATTTTAACACCCTTCTCTTCACGCTTTGGTGTTCTTTTTGTCATATTATTCTTAGCATTTCCTTTTTTTGATTTATTTGAAACAGTTTTTTTACTGTCAGTTTTCTTAAATAGGTTCTTTTTTTGTGTACTCTGCTTTTTTGAACGATTAGAAGTCATACTTTTTGCAGAACGCTTTTCTTTTTTCGATGAAATATTATCTGTTTTTTGTTTTGCCATAATTACCTCCTTATTATATTTTTTAAATATGTATTATTACTATCGGGACATAGTAAAACTGAATTTAAATTAAATATATGCACAAAAACCCATACTAACTCACTATATTGTCATTATATAATACTATTTTTAGAGTTTGTTGTCAAGGTAAAGTACATCTCTCATTTTATATTTTTATCCGTTTTTTTGTACAGTTTATATTGTTAAATATTAAAATCCGTGATAAAATTATTTTAGTTAATTTCTAATCAAATTATTCAGGAGTTTATATGAAAAACTTAACTTTTGTTGAAATGTTTACAGATGGTGCCTGCTCAGGTAATCCGGGGCCCGGCGGCTGGGGTACAATTCTTCGTTGCAACGGTATTGAAAAAGAATTATCGGGTGGCGAAGCCGAAACTACAAACAACAGAATGGAGTTGCTTGCGGTTAT
This sequence comes from uncultured Clostridia bacterium, assembly GCA_937897215.1. Taxonomy (GTDB): domain Bacteria; phylum Bacillota; class Clostridia; order Oscillospirales; family Acutalibacteraceae; genus Fimenecus. Next base: position 10,245 of record CALCBQ010000176.1, read on the forward strand.
TAACGGACTTGAGGCACTTAACAGAAAATGTAAAGTAAAAATATATTCTGACTCTTCTTATGTAGTCAATGGTATTACAAAAGGTTGGGCAGAGGGCTGGCGTGCTAACGGTTGGAGAAAAGCAGACAAGAAACCTGCTTTGAATCCTGACCTATGGGAAAGATTGCTTGACTTATTGGCTCAACACAAATATGAATTCGAATGGGTAAAAGGACATGCAGGACATCCTGAAAATGAACGTTGCGACAAGCTCGCCGTTGCGTACTCGCTAAAATTCAAATAAATATAAGCCTACGATTTTCAATTTTAAGGTTGATTATTGTCGGCTTTTATGTTATATTTAATATGTATATGGAAAATATATGGAATTTCTAAAAAAGGCGTGATTGAATAGTGGAAAACACCAATACAACCACAGTTACCGAAGAAGTTGAAGCAACTGCTGTTGAGCAAGTTTCTACTCAAGACAGAAGATATTTGCGACCAAAAGAAATCGCAGGTTTCCTTTTAACTTCATTCGGACAGAAAAATTTAAGCCAGTATGTTAATGCATTCCGTCAGTTCTTTGCAATCAGTTTCCTTGGAATGTCAGGTAGCACATACGGTATTATCATGTTCATCGAGTCAATTTATGATGCTGTTGACGACTCAATCTCAGGTCTTATAATTGACAGAACAAGAACTCGTTGGGGCAGACTTCGTCCATGGCTTGTTATTCCTACACCATTCTGGGCAATAGCAATGATTATGCTCTTTACCACTCCTGCTTTTCTTGTTCATGAGTGGCAAAAAATCATTTGGACGGTTGTTGCTATATTTATTTATAATCTTGGTATGTCATACTTTGGTGCTTGGACTATTATGCTTTACAACATTACTCCAAACAACAATGAGCGTGATAACCTTATTGCCACATCAAAGTTTGCTGACCTTTTCGGTGTATTTCTTCCATCTATTGCATCAATGTGCGTAGGTTTCTTACCAGGACTTACAAATAACAAGATTGGTATGCAGGATATTTACACAGGATTTGCAGTTATAATTACACTTATTGCCGCATTTACAGCTTTCTTTGGATTCTCTGCAATGAGAGAAAGAGTTCCACTTGCATCTCGTGAACAGATGAAAGAAGTTGGCGTTATTGAGTCATTCAAAAATGTTTTCAAGAACAGACCAATGTTTGTGCTTGTTCTTTCAGGTTTCTTTGCAGGCTTCAAATCAGTTGGTGTTGCAAGTGAAAGTTTCTATTGGATGCACAACTCAAAGAACGTTGCT
>CALCBQ010000177.1 GCA_937897215.1 uncultured Clostridia bacterium
ACACTTTGCGCTTTGCATTTTGCACTTTGCATTCTGTTCGACAAACTCCAATTTATTGCATAAAAAATGGCGGGGTCAAGACCCCGCCCTAATGTATTTATATATTGTGCAGGCGTGGAAGCCTGCCACTACGCGTTATTTATAAATTAAGAACAGAAGATGCGATTGCGAAATAGATTAGAAGTGTTACTGCGTCAACAATTGTTGAAATAAATGGACTTGACATTACAGCCGGGTCAAAACCGATTTTCTTTGCGATTACCGGAAGTATTGAGCCCACAACCTTTGCAAATACAACTGCTGCAATCATTGTAACACTTACTACAAGAGCTACTTGCCAACCGATGTCGTCAAAAATCATAAGTTTTGCAAAGTTTACAATAGCAAGAGCAATACCGCAAACAAGTGCAATTAAAAACTCTTTGAACACAACTTTTAATGTATCTCTGAATTCAATTTCGCCTAGAGAAATACCACGAATAATTGTTGATGAGGACTGATTACCACAGTTACCGCAAGTACCTGTAAGCATTGGGATAAACGCTGTAAGAGCTACACAAGCGGTCAATGCACCCTCAAAGTGAGTGATAATCTTTTCTGTAAATGTGGCTGAAACCATCAAAAGCATAAGCCATGGAATACGCTTTTTGAAGTTTTCGAAAACACCCATTTTGAGATATGGCTTATCGGTTGGTGTAATACCGGCCATCAATTCCATATCTTCTGTAATTTCTTCCTGCAAAACGTCGATAGCGTCATCGACTGTGATAATACCAACAAGACGGTTTTCACGGTCAACTACAGGAAGAACAACAAGGTCATATTTTTGGAAAAGTTCTGCAACAACTTCCTTATCTTCGTGAGTATTTACAGAGATAACATTATCGTCCATAATTTCACGGATTGTAGCATTTTCGTCTGCAAGAAGCAAATCCTTAACAGTTACATAACCTTTAAGTTTTCGTTTACTGTCAGTTGCATAACAAGTATAGATTGTTTCTTTATCAACACCTGTTCTGCGGATTCTTGTAAACGCATCGGCAACGGTCATTGAGCGTTTCAAATCAACATACTCAATAGTCATAAGACTACCGGCAGAATCTTCAGGATAACGAAGAATCTGATTAATTGACGTTCTTATATCAGGGTCGGTATGCTTTAAAATACGCTTCACAAGTGTTGCGGGCATTTCTTCAATAAGGTCAACGGCATCGTCAACATATAATTCGTCAAGAACTTCACGAAGCTCAGTATCACTGAATGCACGAATAAGCAACTCTTGGTATTCTGGCTCCATATTAACAAAAACTTCAGCCGCCAACTCTTTTGGTAAAAGTCTATAAATGAGTGTAAGGTCGCGTTCTTCTAATTCCATGAAAAGTTCAGCGATATCCTGCTCATTCATTTCTGTAAGAATATCTTTAAGTTCTTGCCACTTCTTACCGCGCAAGAGTTCAGTTAAAAGTTCATAGGTTTCCATTTTTCACAACTCCTTACTTCAGGGTATAATTTGTGAAACTCGGCGAGTAATTTAAAACATGCGGACAGTTACCTGTTCCGCGGTAATACTCGGAGGTTTCGCGTTTGTACTTCGGTACGTGTCCACTTGTTT
>CALCBQ010000178.1 GCA_937897215.1 uncultured Clostridia bacterium
CGTCGGACTTTGTACATTTGTAAACCTTGCCGAAGCTACCGCCACCTATGAATTTCAAATTGTCAATGCGAGTATTCAGGTGTTCTTCTGCGATTTCAGGTAATTTTTCAAGTAAAAATTTATCGTTTAATTTCATTTGCTACACTCCTTATTCTATTAAAAACTTTCTTGTATGCGTCACGACTTTCAGGCAAAAACGGAATTAACTGAAAACAGTGAAACATACCGTCATATTTGTAAAGTTCAACATTAACTCCCGATGCTTTCATTTTCTCAAAAAATCGGTCGTTGTCGCTCTCGTCCATTTCTGCACCGCCACAGACCAGAGTTGTAGGCGGAAAACCCTTGAAATCCGCAAAAACAGGGGAGGCATAAGGATTTGTTCTGTCAATATTTTCAGCATAAGCCGAAATTCTGTGTAGATAATCCCAATTATCCTCAATGGATTTGCGCTTTGCAATTCCGCCGAATGGGTCGAGATAAGCATTTTTCACTCTTGATTCACCGCTTGATGTCATATCAGCCCAAAGTGAAAAGCAGGCAATCTGTGCGGGGAGTGGATGACCGTTGTCGCGTAACCATAATGTGGTTGTAACTGCAAGATTTGCACCTGCACTGTCACCGATTACGATAATATTTTCAGGCTTAATTCCACGCTCTAACATTTCAAGATAAACATCTTTTACATCAAGTAATTGTGCAGGGTGTTTGTGTTGCGGAAAAGTTCTGTAATCAACACTAACCACCGTTGCACCATCAAGCAAATTACTATACTTCTCGGCAAGTCGGCGGTACAAATCGATAAGTTTCACCTTAAAACTTCCGCCGTGCAACATAAGAATGATTTTGTCTGTATTACAATTTTTATTTTCAAGAATTTCATAGTAACAATTATTACATTTGTGCCGTGAAAATGTGAAATCTTTTGATGGATTGTAATAGGATTTGACTTCCTTGGTTTTCTTGCCTGCTTTGTTTGACATATTTGAGTTGTCAATAAGAGGCGAATGGAAAACCGCCCGTAAACAAGCACAAAAAATTCGTGATGTGACAGATTGCATATTTACACCCCATTTCAAACCTATTTTACCATATTTTTAATTATTATATCACAAAATTAATTTCAATG
>CALCBQ010000179.1 GCA_937897215.1 uncultured Clostridia bacterium
ATATCACAGCTTCTGTCAATAGCGAAAACGCGGCTTTTTATCGCAATATTTCTTGACCTTCTGGCAAAATCGTGTTATGATATTCGGGCAAACTTAATATGGAGATGTATCGAAGTGGTCGTAACGAGAACGACTCGAAATCGTTTTGTCCTTAGCCGGGCACGTGGGTTCGAATCCCACCATCTCCGCCAAAAAAACAGAGAAGATGCACTAAGCACCTTCTCTGTTTTTATTTTTTGTTTTTTGCTTTTATTAACTGAATCAACCAAGTGCAACCATGCTGAAAACAAGGGCGAACAATGCAACTGTTTCGCAAAGACCAACAACTGTAATGTACTGTGAAAAGCCCTTACCTGTTTCTGCCAAAGCATCTGCACCTGCTGCACCTGCTTTACCCTGGTAAACTGCAGAGAACGCCATTGCAACACCTGATGCAATACCAAGACCGAGCAAGAACGCAGGGTCTGCATCGGAAGCCTTCATCTGTTGCATAAGAAGGAAGCCGTAAATTGTCTGTGTAAGAGGAGCACCTGCAAAAACTGTAAGAATAAACGGTGCTGCCTTATTACTCATATAACACTTTTTCCAAGCACCGATTGATGCCTGACCTGCGTAACCGATACCAATAGCAGAGCCGATTGCGGCAATACCCATAGCTAATGCTGTACCTAATAATCCTAAATTCATAATAATTCTCCTTTATATCAAATTATTCTTCAAATGGTTTAAACTTATGCCCACTCCACGACATATCCAGATGCGAAGAGAATTCCAATGTGTTAAGTCTTATACCGTGAACTATAACAGATAAAACGTTCAATATCATATTAAGTCCGTGACCAAACACCAAAAGAACAATGGCAATTATCATAAACATAAAGTTCCCCAGTAAGGGACCTGCTAACTCATTAACAGTAGCTGATATTGCTGCACCTGCAAGGCCGACAGCCCACAAGCGAATATATGAAACAATATCAGAGAATACGTTAACAACACCAAGCAGAACAGAAACAATGTTTGTAAGGCTTGAAAGAATTGATTTTATAATGCTACCCTCATAGTTTGAGAAAACAAAGCTCATTACAAAACCAACTGCTATAAGCACAATAGCAACAGTTCCTATTGGTATACCTGCAACAACAAGACCAAAGCTAAATACCTGTGCATTAACAACAAGGCTTAAAACTACATAATATATGCCCAAAAGCTGTAATATTGAGCCTATATCACCAAGCATTTTAATTGACTTTCTGTTCCTTACAGCACCTTTAATATGGGCAACTGTAAGCTGTACCAAAGCTAATGTGAAGCAGAAAATCTGTAAATTTTGTGATGTTGTAAGGCCAACACCCGGCTCTGTCCAAGGAAGGCTCCAAATTTTATCTGCATACACATTTGAGAAAACGGGAACAGATAATGCTTTCAGCCACTCAGGAAGCTGTTCGGGAGCAAGACCGAACCAAGTACACGTAAGTGTACCCCAAAGCACAGTTGACAAGCCGAAAAGTCCAACAAGCAGGAATGCAGGCTGCACATTTTGCTTAGTAGCAAGTGCTTTTATAACAGGTATTGCAGCGACTGCTGTAATTAATATGCCGTAACCCCCATCTCCGAAAATTATACCGAAGAATATGAGTATAAACGCTAAAAACCAACCTGAAATATCGTACTCAAAATAACCCGGTACAGTACCAAGGAAATCGGTAAGTGGGTAAATAAGGCTTACAAACTTATTGTTTTTAAGCTTAGTTGGAACATTGTCCTCCTCGGTCGGCTCCTCAATAAGAAGTCCCCAAGAGCATTTAGCAGCCTCCTCTTGAAGCTTACTGATATTTTCAGCCTCAATATAGCCTTTAAAGTATGCAATATAAACAGGCTTACTTGTATTTTCTGAAAGGTTTTCGCCTTCCATACCTGTTGCGTAGGTTTCAAGCTCTACCTCTTTTTCTACAGCCTTTATTGCACTTTTAAAGCTATCAATATAGCAAGCATAAGAGAGTATTTCTTCCCTGAGCTTTTGTGCCTGTAAGGATAATTCATCTATACGTGCACGCATCTTTGCTGTAGACATTTTCGGAAGCTCAAGCTTATAAGCTTTTATTGAAGCAATTATATCTGCCTCTTCTTCATAATCGGATTTCACCAGCAAGAACTGAACGGTTGATTTTGTTGAAGCTAATCTGACGGTTCTTACACCTTCGGGAAGTGCTTCGTACTCAGCACCGGGCATTTCGTACAGTTCGACTGTAACCCCCTTTTGTGCAAGCTCAAGCACTGAATCGGGGTCAATATCACTCCAGCCTTTAAGTCTGTCAAGCTCGGTTTTTAAAGAGAGTTTTTCAGCTGTTAGTAGCTTTTCCTCCGAGTCAAGCAACAATATTTTTTCGGCTATTGCAACAGCCTCAGAAGCTTCTACATTTTTTTGTTCAATCTTTTTAACCTTACCGATAACAAAAACTGCATTTTCAAGTAATGAAATTTTTTCGGTAAGCTTAGCAAGCTTTTCTCCTGAGCCTTCACTAATTTCAATGTGAACAAGCCCTAATTTACGAAGCTTTTTAAGTGTTTGTGTTTTTTTATCTCCCATAGTAATGAGAGAAACCTTTTTCATTGGCACTATCATAATGAATATACCTCCTCTACAGGGGCCACATCATTACGAATGGCAATTTTACGTTTAGATATTTTTGAACGTACAACAGCACTAACCTGTTGGTCTGCCAAATAAATTGATATTTTTTTAATATTTGCCTGGGTTTCGGGTATTTTAACCTTTTCAAACAAATTCACCCTTTGTGAGGTTGATAAAAGCTCAGCCTCTAAAAGTATAACTTGTTCATCTAACACCTCAGCCTCTAAATCGAGCAGCATTGCCTTTTCCATATGGTTTGCAGCAATATCTACCCACAAAGGAGTTTCATACAGGTCATAATCTGCCCTGTCAAATTCTGCGCCCTCAAAGGTTGGTATATCAACACCTGCAATATTACCTCTGCCCTTTCGAATGCTTTTAACGGTAATTATGCCTTGAGGGAAAGCTCCTTTTTCGCTAAATACGGCAATCCATTCGTTAAAGCCAAGCTCAAGCTCTTCTTTTTGCCTTCTTACATCAATAGCACGTGCTTGGATACCACGAATTTCTGCATGAAGCTGTTGTTTTTTAAGTGTTAGAGTAGGCAAATATCTGCAGTACATTTTAAGGGCATCCTTTTGTACCTTTAACTCGTTTTTAGTTAATTTGATTTTTGCCAAAACTTAAATCCTCCTTAATCTTCAGGCCAGAACTCGTCTGTAAGCTCGGATTTTATACCTGTTTCATCTTTTTCGAAACATTCAGCTAATATTTTCCAGCCTAAATCAAGGGAGTTTTCAAGTGATAAATTAACAGATAAATCCATTAATTCATTCTCAAAAAGAATACCGTATTTTAAGAGCTTTTCATCCCAACGGCTCATAGAAAAGCCCATGTTTTTCTTTTCAAGAGTTTCTTTATATGCTGAATACAAGCGAATCATTGCATCCATAAGTGCACGGTGGTCCTTACGTGTTTTTCCGTTAACATTCTGCTTAAGACGGGAAAGCGAGCCAAATGGCTCAATACGGCCACCCTTAAGGTAATACTGACCCTCTGTAATGTAGCCTGTGTTGTCAGGTACAGGGTGAGTAACGTCGTCACCGGGCATTGTTGTTACTGCTAATACTGTTACAGAGCCGGAATCAGCAAAGTCAACAGCCTTTTCGTAACGGGAAGCAAGCTGTGAATAAAGGTCTCCGGGGTAACCTCTGTTAGAGGGCACCTGCTCTTGAGTAATAGCAATTTCCTTCATAGCATCAGCAAAGTTTGTCATATCGGTAAGCAGAACCAAAACATCCTTATCCTGCAAAGCAAACTGCTCTGCAACTGCCAAAACCATATCGGGAATCATCATACATTCAACGGTTGGGTCAGACGCTGTGTGAATAAACATAACGGTTTTACTTAATGCGCCACCCTTTGAAAGCTCTTCTTTAAAGTACAAGAAATCATCATATTTCAAGCCCATACCACCAAGCACAATTACATCTGCCTCAGCCTGCATTGCAATACGTGCAAGAAGCTGGTTGTACGGCTCACCTGAAATAGAGAAAATCGGCAGTTTCTGTGAAACAACCAATGTATTAAACATATCAATCATTGGTATATTCGTTCTCATCATTCGGTTAGCAAGTATACGGTTAACAGGGTTAACGGAAGGACCACCGATAGGCTTCATATTATCTGCAAGTGCAGGGCCCTTATCCCTTGGCTCACCCGAACCGTTAAATATACGGCCAAGTAAATCTTCACTAAAGGAAACCTGCATTTCGTGGCCTAAAAATCTAACCTCATCGCCTGTAGATACGCCTTGACCACCTGCAAAAACCTGCAAGGAAACAACATCGCCCTCGATTTTATTTACCTGTGCAAGTGATTTGCCGAAGCGAGTGTTAATTTGTGCCAATTCCTTATACTGAACGCCTGTTGCCTTTACTGTAATAACGTTACCGGTGATAGATTCAATTCTGTTATAAACCTTATTCATTATCAATCACCCTCCTTAAGTAAAAGCCTTGCTTTTTCGGTTAATGCACCATTACCCTCTTGGTAAAGCGCATCAATTTCAAGCTCTGCATTTTTAAATGCTTCACTCTCAAACTCTTTGTAGTTCCAGTCAATAAACCTTTGACGCATACGGTTAAAGTAGCTGCGAGCATCATCCTTGTTTTCGAGAGCATAATCACTACCTAAAACAAAAACAAGCTTATTAATAACATATTGCTGGCGCTGTGTTGTACAGTTTGCATCAACTGCATCAAAAGAGTTTTGCTGTAAATAAACTGCATCAAGCATTTCTGCCTTAAGGTAGGTTATATAGTCAAGCAAGGATGTACCCTCTTCACCAACAACCTTCATCATTGAGCCGATTTCATCACCATGGTGAAGAATAGCTTTGCAGTAATCAACCTTATCTGCTGCAACAACACTCCTATATTTTGACCAGGAAATAAGTGGGTCAATTGCAGGATACTTTCTTGCATCAGAGCGCTCACGTGATAAGCCGTGGAATGCACCAACAACCTTTAAGGTTGCCTGTGTAACAGGCTCTTCAAAGTTACCACCTGCAGGAGAAACAGTACCACCAATTGTAACGGAGCCTGTGCTGCCATCGGGCAAACGAACACAACCTGCTCTTTCATAGAAAGCAGCAATATATGATTCAAGGTATGCAGGGAAAGCCTCTTCACCTGGAATTTCTTCAAGTCGGCCTGACATTTCTCGAAGTGCCTGTGCCCAACGAGATGTTGAGTCTGCGAGAAGAAGAACATTAAGTCCCATCTGACGATAATACTCTGCAAGTGTTACAGAGGTATAAACTGATGCTTCACGAGAAGCAACCGGCATAGAAGAAGTATTACAGATAATAATTGTACGTTCCATAAGTGAACGACCTGTTCTAGGGTCAGTAAGTTCAGGAAACTCAGTTAGTGTTTCAACAACTTCACCTGCACGCTCACCACAAGCAGCGATAATAACAATATCCACATCTGCGTATTTAGAAGTTGTGTGCTGTAACACAGTTTTACCTGCACCAAATGGTCCGGGAGTGCAATATGTGCCACCCTTTGCAACAGGGAAGAAGGAGTCAATAAGACGTACCTTTGTTTCCATTGTTTCAACCGGTGCCAATCTTTCACTATAACATTTAACAGCACGTTTTACAGGCCACTTAAAAGACATAGAAACAGGGATTTCGCGACCACGCTCATCTGTTAATACTGCAACAGTTTCTTTTACTGTGTATTCGCCTTTTTCTACGATTGATTTTAATGTGTATTTCTCAAGAAGATAAAATGGAACAAAAATTTTGTGGGTAAATGGTCCTTCAGGAACTGTACCGATATATTCACCTGCGCGTAAAGTATCACCCACTTGTGCAGTAGGTGTAAACTCCCATTTTTTCTCAAGATTAAGTCCATCGGCATAAATTCCACGTTCCAAGAACCAGCCTGCCTGTTCAGCTAAAACAGGCAACGGATTTTGAAGGCCATCATAAACCTGACCTAACAATCCTGGACCAAGCTCTGCTGACAACATATCACCGGTGAAATTAACCTCGTCACCACACTTGATACCATCAGTCATTTCATAAACCTGAATTTGTGCGATATTACCTTTTATACGGATAACCTCACTTTTAAGTGATGTGTCACCAACTTTAACAAAGCAGATTTCATTCATTGAAACATTGCCCTGAAATTCAACTGACACAAGGTTACCGTTTATGCTTACAACCTTTCCTGTATTTTCGGTCATTATTTAGCCTCCAACCTATCTCCATTCATGATGGAGTTGTAAATATTTCTATATGCGATTTCACCAGCGTTTGTGTCAAACTGTCTTATGTGCGAAATCAATTTTAATTTTAATCCATAATAATAAACAAATTCCTCTGAAAAATTATCCATTGGTCTAAGAGTTTCCAGAAACTCTAAACGATATGAATTAAGAAACTTTTCTGCGTCCATAGGACTTTCAATCTCTATAGCAGTATCTGCTATTTTTATAAGTTCATTTGACAATACATTGTTTTCAATATCAAATGACTTTTTCATTTTATCGGCTCTTACTTTTGCAAGAGCAAGACGTAAATTACGTTCACCTTTGTTCCAATTTTCGATTACAAATGAACTTGATTTTTCGTAGGTCTTTGATGGTAAAAGTGTTATTTTATTAATTTCATTCTGTATCCTTTTACCTGAAAGCTCATTGCATAACTCAAAAAATCGTTCTTCAGTAATCGGCAACGGCATATTTTCACTGATTCCATCCAAAGACGGTAACTGTGATATTAAATAGTATTCTGACATAATTATTCCGCCTCTTTCAAAAGTTTAACAACCTTTGGGCTTAAATAATTTGACATCATATCCACAACAGCTTCAGTAGAGTAGTCGTAATAAGCACCATTGTTATTAACTGAAATACGGAATCCACCGTCAAAATTATCATTAGCTTTAAGAGTAATGCCTTTTGAAATTTTTTCTTTAAGAGAAGAAAGAATAGTTTTTTCAAGCAATTCAACGTCGTTGCTGTTTAAAATAACTTCAATTTCTTCCACATCAGGTTTGTTTGCCCAACTCTCAACAACACTTGTAACAAGTTGTGATAATGTGTCTGCAGAATAAACTGAATCAACTGTTTCATTAATAATGACATTCAACTCTCTTGTAACACTTTCTCTGAAAGAAATAAGAAGATTTCTTCCTGCCTGACGAATAGCGTCATCACTTGACTTTATCATTTTTTCATTCTCAAGCTTAGCATCGGCAAGTATTTTATTTGCCTGAGCCTTTGCATCTGCAACAATTTTTTCGGCTTCTGACTTTGCAGAATCAACAATGCTTTTTGCTTCTGTTTCTGCTACCTCAACACCATCTTTTTTTATCTGGTCGATGAGTTCTTGTAATTGTATTTCCATAAAAGTTTCTCCTTTTCAGGTTGTTTTAAATATAGTGATAATTATATTCTGTTATAAAAAATGGAACCAAAATCCTCTGCAGTCAGCTGGTTCCGTTTAATACAATATTAACGGATTAATTATATCACACTCACTTTTTTTGTCAAGATTATATGTTGAGTTCTAAAAAATGCCATACTTTTAAAAATAACGAAAGATTATGTAAGAGAGTTTGCAGACCAATGATACCTATGTATTGTATAATAAGCACAATATACGAATAAAATTATTATTTGGTATTGAAGAACGGCATATATTGTTTTATAATATGCATAGTAGTAAAAATTTTCACATAAGGGAGTTGGTTTTGTGAAAACTAAATTGAAAAAAATAGGTAGCATATTCTTGTGTATGCTTCTTGTTGTAACAATGTTAATTCCTGGTTTCACTTCATTTTCAGCGGATGTTACAATTGAGATTGCTTATGAAGGTGCAGTAGTAACTGAAAAACTTTCAGTTCAGGAATACCGTTCACTTGAACTTGAATACACTTTGTCAACAGATATGCCGGAGGGTGCTTATGTAGAATGGACAAGCAGTCAGCCTTTACTTGCCGGAGTTGACGATAATGGTAAAGTAACAGGTTACGACTATTCAAAGGCTGCAATATTCCAACAATGGCTTGATGAAGAAGTGCGTAGTACACCTTTGGTTGGTGACGCATTGGCAGATGGAATCGTAAGTGCTCTTGAATCAGCCGGAATTGATATTGAAACTGCCGACACCAATACAATTATTACAATTGTCAGAACAGTTGCAGGCGACTCACTTGCAGATAGTTTGCAGTCAGCACTAGATAATATAACAATAGAGATTACTGCAACACTTTATGATGCTGACGGCAATAAGTTGGATTCTGATAAAATCGAAGTTATTGTTGAAAAGAGTATTATTGCATCTGTAGCACCAACCGGTGTTCATATTACTAACAAAAAAACAGTACCAACAACGGTTGCAGTTGGCTCAACTGTTCAACTTTATGGTGCTTGTACTCCTGTGCGTTTACAACAAGGTGTCAAGTGGTCAATGGGTGGCTCTATTTTAGATACATCCTCAAAAAATTATGCGACAGTATCTGCAGATGGCTTGGTTACCTTTACTGCAGTGGGAACAGCAACTGTAAAGGTAAGTCCTGAAAGTACTCTTTATGCTACTTTTTCAGATACTATTACTTTTACAATTGTTGACCCAGCTGAACTCCCTGTTACAGATTTTGCGATTTCAGGTGAAACTTCTGTCAAAGAGGGTGCAACAATCCAACTGGGTATTGACTCACTTGCTCCGGCAGGTGCGTATATGGGCGACTTGGTTTGGTCATCTCTGGACCCTGAAATTGCAATGGTGGACCAAAATGGTATTGTAACAGGTCTTGATGGTGGTAGTGGTCTTACATATTCTAAAACTGCTACAATTGTTGCTACAATTGGTGGAGTTTCACGTTCAGTAACAGTTACAGTTTCAAGAAATCTTATAGGTTCATCAATTTCAGGTGTTGAGATTAGTGGTAATACTGCAGTAGGTATAGGCAACAGTATTACATATTCAGCAACAATCACTCCATCGCGTCTTAGTTCTAACTCTGATGTTGTGAAAAAATGGGGTGTTATTAATCCTGTAACTCAAGAAAAAATCTACGCCTTGAATGGCGAAGCATCTGACGGAATAGGTAAAATTGATAATAACGGTAAATTTACAGGTCTTTCAAGTGGTAAATCTACTATTTTTATAGAGGCAGAGTACAATGGAACAGTTGTAAGTGATACATATGAGGTTACAGTTGGTAATGCAATTTTAGATTTTACAATTACAGGTACAAGTTCTATTTCTGAAGGCGATACAACTCAGCTTTTAATCTCATCAATTTCTCCTGCCGATTATGATAAGGCACTTCTTGATACAGTTGTGTGGACATCTGCTGACCCTACAATTGCGTCAGTTGATAAAAATGGTCTTGTAATAGGCCTTGATGCAGGTGGTAACTGGGCTATTTGGAACAATCCTTCACAAACTACAACAATTACTGCCACAATTGGTGGTGTTTCTAAAACATTTGTGATAACAGTTAAAGCAAAGTTAGGTCTTAACAAATATACCGGTGGTCATATTAACGGACCAGATGCAGTAGTTGTTGATTTTCCATACACATATACTTCAACTCATACCCCTGAACGAATGGGTATTTATCGTCAATATTGGGGAACGCCTGATGATAACGGTAATGCACCATGGTCAACATCAGGTTCAATTTCTGCGGCAGGTAACGCAGTGAATAGTTATATTTCTGTAGATTCATCTACAGGAACCGTGTCAGGCTTGCAGGCAGGTTCAACAACTCTTTGGACATATATGGCAAACAACTTGTTGTCATCGTCATACCAGACTCTTACCAAGGAACTTTCTGTAGTTGAACTTACTCCAAAGACCATAACAATAACTGCTCCTGAAAAGTATGAATACCTTGAGGGCGAAACAGAGCTTGACCTGACAGGTATGGTAGTTAAAATTACTTATGATAAGAATGAGCTTGCACAGTATTATCCTGAAGCAGCAAGTTGGACAGAAGATAGAATGACAGTTGAGGTAACTGACTATCAGGTCAGCTCAATCAACACTACCTTACTTGATAATGAACAATATATTATCGTTACTGTTACAAGAGCGGGTAAAGAAATGCGTGCAATTTTCCCTATTCTTATAAAATCAAAGCAGGTTGATAAAATTGAAATTACAGAATATCCAAGATATCAATATCTTGAAGGTGAAACACAACTTGACCTTGATGGGCTTAAAGTAAAGGTTAATTATCTTAACGCAGCAAGTGAGGAAGTAACTGATTATGTAGTAAATACAACGGATTTTGACCCGACACTTTTGAATGTTGAGCAAAATATTACTGTAACTTATTCACACGCAGGCAGAAGTGCAAGTGCTACATTCCCTATAATTATATATGGTATTCCTGTTGTTAGTGTTAAAACTGAGCCAACAGATTATTCAGGTGAATGGACAAAAGAAGACATTAGCTTTATTCTTGATAGTACACATCAGGTTGAGGGTATTACATATTATTACAAATCAAGTGCCGATACCGGTTGGACCGCTTTGTCAGGTAATACTCTTACTGTTGATACAAGCATTGAAGAAACATATTATTTCAAGGCAATAAATGGCAAAAATATTGAGGGCAAAGAAACAATAGGATATAAGGTAAGCATTGATAAGGTGATACCAGTATTTACACTTACTCCTGAAATGACTGATATAACAAATCAGTCATATATGGTAGGCATCAGTGTTGGCTCTGTTGGTGCGTCAGGCATTGGCTCTATAACACTTGACGATATAGATATCACAGGTCAAAATGAGTTCGTTGTAAATGAAAACGGAACTTATACTGTAAAAATCACAACTGTCAGTGGCATTGAAGTGGAAGAACAGATTGAAATTAGCAATATTGATAAAAAAGCACCAGCAATTATAGATGTTACTGTTGAACATAAAAATACAGGTGGATTTGCAAGATTTATCAACACAATTACTTTCGGTATTTTCTTTAATGAAACTGTTGAGGCGACAATTACGGCAGAGGATTACGGCATTGCAGGAATCGATTATATTGAATATCGTTATCTCGATGAAAACAGTGACCCTATAACCGAATGGTCTGTGTATGACGAAAACAGCAAACCATCACAAGACCCAGATTTCAAGGGATATATTGAGGCAAGAGTTATCGATAAAGCAGCCAATGTGTCAGAAACTTATTTTTCAGAGGGCTATGTAATTGATGGCACAAAGCCAACTGATATTGACATTGTTGCAACAGATGCAGATAGGCTTTATGTAAATGGCACTTGGACATCAACAGATGTCACTATTGAGCTTGACTCAACTGCTTTTTCCGATATCTATATGTATTATTATAGTATTGATGGTGGAAATACTTGGAGTGAAGTAGAAGGTAACACAGTTGTTGCATCAACTCATGGAATTACTAACTATCAGTTCAAAGCAGAGTCTTATTCTGGGCTTGAAAGTACTGTAGCTGATTTTACTGTTAAAATTGATAAAACTGCACCAGTAGTGCGTGTGGATTTTGAAGGTACATTCGGCAGATGGACATCAGGAAATGTTAAGTTTAGTTTTTCTACACTTAATGAAGCTATTTCAGGCACTACATATTATTACAGTACAAATGGAATTGATTGGACTGAAATTACCACTGGTGACGAAATCTTGATTAACGACAATACCAACGCTACTTATATTTTCAAGGCAGTAAACGGCGCAGGTGTTGAAAGTAACCCATCTGACAGTTACAAGGTAATGATTGACAATGTTTTACCATCAATTCAGTTCACACCAGAAAAAACAAATTATACTACTGAACCTTATGATATCGCATTTGATATTACTTCAGGTGAAGCAGGCCTTAAATCTGTGAGTGTAAATGGTGTTGATATTACTGGTCAGGATAAATTTACTGTGTCTGAAAACGGAACTTATGTGTTTGTAATGACAGGCGAAAACGGACTAACATCTACTGAAGTTCTTAAAATCGAAAATTTCATTTCATACGAAATTAAGATTACAAATATTGATTTTGCAGGCCAAAATGGATTTACAAACTATTTTAATGAGCCATTTGGCAAGTACTTTAATGAAAATGTAACAGTTTCAATGGAGGCTTCTTGCAACGATGGTGCAATAGGTAAAATTGAATATCGTTTTCTTGATGAAAATGACGACCCAACAGGTGAGTGGTCAGTTTATGACGAAAACAACAAGCCTGTAATAGATAAGAATTTCAAAGGTAGTGTAGAGGCTCGTGCTTATGACACAACCGGTACAAAAATATCTGAAATATTGAAAAGTGAAGGTATAACTGTTGACTTTATTGCTCCAACAACTCCAGTAATCAATGCAACCGTTAATGGTGAAGAATATTCAGGTGATTGGACTAGTGATGAAATAAATGTTACTCTTTCATCAGAGGCTTTTTCAGGCATTTATGAGTATTATTATCGCACAATAGGTGGCGAGTGGGTTAAATTTACTGGAAATACCATTACACTCAAAGATATTGGTGAAAATGATTACGAATTCAAAGCAGTTTCAAAAGCAAACATTGAAAGTGCATCTGTAATGTTCTCAACTAAATACGAAAATGCAGTTCCTGCACTTTCAGTTGCGGTTGACGGAACAATTGGCCATAGAACTTATGATGATGTAAGCTTTACCCTTTCTTCACCAAACACAATTTCAGGCATCACATATTACTATAATACAGGTGAAGGCTGGACAAAGGTTGAAGATGATACAGTAACAATCAACTACACTTGTGATAACACTTATGTATTCAAGGCAGTAAATGGCGCAGGTGTTGAAAGTTATCAGAGTCCGTCATATCGTGTAAATGTTGATAAGAACTATATTCTTGTTGAAAAGAAACCAATTTTAAATGTAACCGTAAGTGGTACAATAGGGGAATGGACGTCAAAATCAGTTGTGTTTACACTCTCTGCAACAGAGTGTGAGGGCGAAGTAGCATATTACTATAACAATGGTAATGGCTGGACTTTGATGAACGGTAATATTCTTGCTATTACAAACATTGGTACTGAAAACTATCAATTTAAAGCAGTTGATGAAACAGGCAGAGAAAGTACAGAAAGTGCAGAATACAGTGTAATGATTGATACAGTTGCACCAACTGTTTCTGTCAGTCTTGATGATGTGAATTTTACAAATTCAGACCGCTTTGCAACTGTAACTGCTAATGCTGGCATTTCAGGTATTAAGTCAATTACAGTAAATGGTACAGATATAACTGATAGTCAAGCCTTCACGGTAAGTGAAAATGGCAAATATACAGTAACAGTAGTATCAAATAACGGATTAAGTGCTACAACAGTATTGACTGTAGCAAGCTTTGATTATCAGTCACCAGATATAATAGATATTTCAATGGCACATAAGAATACAGGTGGGTTGGCAAGATTTATCAACGCAATCACATTTGGCTTATTCTTTAATGAAGAAATTGAAATAACAATATCGGCCGAAGATACAGGCGCGTCAGGACTCGACAGAATTGAATATCGACTTCTTGATGCTAATGGTGCAGCAATTACTGAATGGACAGAATATGACGAAACAAAAAAACCTACAGTAGCTGTAGAGTTTAAGGGCTTTGTTGAGGCAAGAGCAGTAGACAAAGCAGGAAATACATCACCGGTTATTACTTCAAGAGGTTTTGTGATAGATAAAGATAATCCTGCAAATATTAAGGTAAGTGCAACAGTTGACGGTTTAGAGTATGATGGCACATTCACATCAAAGGATATAGTGCTTACTCCAAGTGCTGAAGCATTCTCAGATATTCACGAATATCAGTACAGTATTGATAACGGCGAATGGAATGTAATGACAACTGAAAGTATAACAGCTATTGACGGAGTTCATACATACAACTTCAAGGCGATTTCAAATGCCGACCTTGAAAGTGATGTTGTATCAATTACCACAAAGGTAGAAAAGGGTACACCTGAGCTGACAGTAAATGTTGTAGGTGCAATCGGCTCATGGACATCTTCAGATGTTGTATTTACTCTTTCAAGTACAAATGGTAAATCAGGTACAACATATTACTATAATAATGGTAATGGCTGGACCCGAATGAATAGTAATGTGCTTACAATAAATGAAAATGTTAATGCGACATATACCTTTAAGTCTGTAAATGGTACAGGCACAGAAAGTGCAGTTTCTGAAAGCTATATAGTAATGACAGATAAAACAGTACCTGTAATTACAGCAAAGACAAATACAACGGATTTCACTAACGAAGATATAACAATTGAGCTTGATATAACAGATAATAGTATTTGCGGTGTTGCAAGTACAACAGTAAATGGTGAAGCACTTAACTCAAAAGAATATGTTGTAAGTGAAAACGGTACATATCTGTTCACAGTAACACTTAATAACGGAAACAAAGCGTCATATACTGTAACAATATCAAATATTGATAAAGAAACACCGACAGTTGAAGACATCAATACAGGTGTTGAACATTCAATAATAGACGACATAAAGATTTATGGTAACGAAACAGCAATAACAATAGCTGTAAATGACGCAGGTGTTTCAGGAATTAAGAATATCGAATACAGAGCAATAAATGAAAACAGTATTCTTTCTGGAATTTTCTGGAAAGATTATGACTCAAATGATAAGCCAATACTTGAAGATAACTTTAAGGGGTATGTTGAAGTAAGGGTAACTGATAATGCAGGTAATGTATCAGATATTTTAACGAGTACACCTGTGCTTGTTGACACAGAACAACCTGAAATCAAAGCAGAAACTGAATATAATGGTGAGTGGACAAAAGATGAGGTTGCTTTAGCACTCACAGGTGAAGCAGATTCAGGTATTGCTTATTATATGATAAAAACGGATGACGGCGAATGGAAAACTCTTGACTCAGTTGCTATGCCTTTAAGTGAAGAGGGTGCTCATACTTATACTTTCAAGGCAGTTTCAAATTCAGGCGTTGAAAGTGAAGAACTTTCAATTGCAACTAAAATTGAAAAGGGTACACCTGAACTTACAGTTGAGGTCAATGGTATAACAAGTGAATGGACATCCAACGAAGTTGAGTTTATTCTTTCTGCTACAAATTGTAATTCCGGTGCAACTTATTATTATAATAATGGTAGTGGTTGGAAAGAAATTGACGGTAATACTTTGATAGTTAATAAAAACATTAATGCAACATATGCTTTTAAAGTAGTCAATGGAACAGGTAACGAAAGTGATATTTCTGAAGAATACATTGTAAAGTTTGATAATAAAGCACCTGAAAAAATTTCTATTGATGCTACATCAAATGGTAAAAAGTTTAAGAATGGCGCTATTCTTACAAAAAATCCAACCATTGTTCTTTCTGCAAACGCAGACTCAGGTATTGCAAAATATCAATATAGCCTTAACGGTAACGATTGGATTGATATGGACGGAGATACCATTACAATAACTGAAGAAGGCTTCTGGTTATATAATTTCCGTGCTGTTTCAAATTCTGGTGTAGCAAGTGAAATAAAACAGATTGCATTTACTTATGATAAAGATTACAATCAAAATGTGAATGTTCATATTCCAAATACCGAGGTTGTAACAACTGTATCAGTTTCGCTTGTTCCTGCAGTTGTAGTGGCAGCAATTTTTCTCGCCAAGAGAAAAAAGAAAAATGAAGAAATTGAATAACTTCTATTAAAACTCGAAAAAATACACCTGCTATAAAGAATAGTGGGTGTATTTTTATAAGTTTATCTATATTTTTATTGAATATGATTAAACACTATGTTAATATGATGTTGAGTTTATTACATTTATAAGAGGTGAGCATATGTTCAATAAATTCAATTGGGCGGTTTTAGGCTGTGGCAATATTGCCAACGATTTTGCTCGTGATATAACAAGAATGGGTGGTAACATCTATTCCGTAGCTAACCGTACTTATGAAAAAGCGGTAGAGTTTGCAGAAAAATACAATATTGAAAAAGTCTATGAGAATATCGACGATTTATTTGCTGACGAGAATGTGGATATTATTTATATCGCAACTCCACATAATAAGCATATTGAGTATATTCTCAAAGCACTTGAAAACGGTAAGCACGTACTTTGTGAAAAGGCGATAACCCTTAATTCTCAAGAGCTTAATCAAGCAGTAAAACTCGCAAATGAGAAAAATCTCATTTTAGCCGAGGCAATGACAATCTATAATATGCCACTTTATGTGGAACTTGAAAAGATTATTAAATCAGGGGAGTTAGGCGAATTTCGTCTTGCACAAGTGAATTTTGGCAGTTTTAAAGAATACGATATGACAAACCGTTTCTTTAATATGGATTTAGCAGGTGGTGCACTCCTTGACATCGGTGTTTATGCACTTTCTCTTGTTAGAATGTTTATGGAAACAGAAAATGCCGAAATCCATTCACAAGTAAAATTCGCCCCTACTGGTGCAGACGAGCAATCAAGCATTATAATTGAAAACGAAAAAGAGCAGATGGCGAGTGTAACACTCTCACTCCACGCAAAACAACCAAAGCGTGCAACAATCTGTTACGATAATGCTTATATCGAAATTTTTGAATACCCAAGAGCCGATAAAGCTGTAATTACATATACAAATGATGGTCATACACAAGAAATCACAGCAGGTAAACTCAGCGATGCACTCTGCTACGAATTGCAGAATATGGAAAATGCCGTATTAAACGGCAAAAATACAATGAAACTTGATTACACAATTGATGTAATGAACATTATGACAAAACTACGAAACGATTGGAATATGAAATATCCTGAAGAAATGTAGAAAGCGTCCCTTGTTAAAGGAAAATAAAAATATATTTAAGGAGAGACACAAGATGAACGAAAAACAAGCGAAAAAGAGAATACAAGAATTAAGAAAAGAAGTAGAATATCAT
>CALCBQ010000180.1 GCA_937897215.1 uncultured Clostridia bacterium
CACAAGACTTGCACGAGCAATAGGAATTTTAAGTAACTTTGAAATCGAAACTACTCGAGTTTCGTCAACTATGGCTTTTTGTTCTTTAACCTTTTTCCATATAGGGATTGACAGAAAGCACATAATGGTTAGTGCCAACTGAAAAAAGAACATTGTTCTGTATCCACCCTGCCAGTTATTACTGTTTTTAAGTGCTAATGACATTAAAAACGGACTTAATGCAACGCCAACACCATAAGAACAGTGCAAGAAATTCACATGAGTCGCTTTGTAATTGAGAGCAACATAAGTGTTAAGAACGTTGTCTATGCCCCCTGCTCCAAGCCCTAAAGGAATGGAGAAAAGGCACATCACAATAATATTTTCAGAATAAGAAAAACCAAGAATTGCAACAGCAGTAAGTGCTGTACTTAATGCAACAACTAATGGTGTACCAAGTTTTTTGGTAAGTCTTGCACTTAAAAGGCTTGAAACGATTGTGCCTACATACATAATTCCTGTAACAAAGTTTGAATATGAAATAGGCAAATCAAATTCGGCGTAGATTGCAGGCCACGCTGTACCAAAAAGAGAATCCGGAATACCAAGTCCTACATAAGTTGCAAAAATAATAATTACTAATAAGGTTGCCATCACTTAAATACTTCCATATTTTCTGTATAAGACTCTATTTTGATTATATCAACATCTTGCTCATCAGTTTCAGTATCTTTAACTAAAGCACCGATTAAAAGCATTGGGTTAATATTCATACTCGTACCAGATGAAAGAATGGTTTTGATTATAAGCTTACCATTCTCTTCATCTAATTCAAATGATTTAATATGTTCTTTAATATTTACTTCTTTGTTAACTTTTTTTCTGCCTTGTTTTGCTTTTTTCTCAACGATAATTTCGTCTGATGAGAGTGTTTTTTCAGCAGTATTTAAAAGTATTTTATCAGGATTATTAAAGATTATTTTATACTCTGCCCAACGGATATCATTAGGAGATGTTTCATAAACATATATTCCTTTTACTGTAATATCAACAGGCAATGCGTCATTGATTTTTTTTGCTAATTCCTCTAAATCCATTTCTTCCATAAGACGAAAATCAACAGTTTCGCAAAGGCTTTCAAACCCCAATGAAAGTGGCATTGCAAAGGTTAAGAAAGCGTGAGGATT
Organism: uncultured Clostridia bacterium; assembly: GCA_937897215.1. Taxonomy (GTDB): domain Bacteria; phylum Bacillota; class Clostridia; order Oscillospirales; family Acutalibacteraceae; genus Fimenecus. Next base: position 1,167 of record CALCBQ010000180.1, read on the forward strand.
AAAGCCCTCAGTAAACCAGATTGGCACATTTGCTCTTTTCATTGAACGAGTGATACAGCGAACTGTATCAAGATGTGAAATAAATTTTGCCATACCTGTTTTCTCAAAGGACATTCGCACATCCATAGCCCATTTTTTAACTTCTGGCATCACATTTACCTCCGTTCAACTTATTTGCACCACAAGCTGCACACTTAATTCTGCATTGTGGGGTTGTAACGCTTTCGTGTGCTTTTTTATTTTCTTCAATAAGGAACTCTTTACGGATACCGTAATCCATAATATCCCAAGGAAGAATTTCATCGTATTCACGACGACGATTTGCATAAAACTCTGTTGTAAGTCTACACTCGTTGAATGCTTCTGACCATTTTGAAAAGTCAAAGAATTCGTCCCAAGCGTCAAATTTACAACCTTTTTGCCATGCCTTATAAATAACTTCGCCAAGACGACGGTCGCCACGAGCAAAAACACCTTCAAGAATTGATGTTTCTGACTGATGATAACTGATTGTGATTTTACGGCTTGTTGTACTGCTAAGCAAATGTTTCTGCTTTGCAGTTAAACTTTCAGGAGTATCTTGTGGCTCCCATTGGAAAGGTGTAAATGGTTTAGGCACAAATGATGCACAGCTTACACTCACTTGAACACCCTTACCCTTTGGTTTGTTAGGGTTACGATAAAATGTATCTACAACCTTTTGGGCTAAATCAGCAATACCCTCTATATCCTCCATAGTTTCGGTAGGAAGTCCCATCATAAAGTAAAGCTTAACGCTTGTCCAACCACCGTTAAAAGCTTTAAGTGCAGTACTTAGAACTTCTTCTTCGGTTACATTTTTATTGATAGCATCACGAAGGCGTTGAGTACCTGCCTCAGGGGCAAAAGTTAAACCACTACGGCGTACTTTTTTAAGCTCTTCCATAAGCTCTTCAGAAAAGTTATCAACACGAAGTGATGGAAGTGAAACGTTGATATTTTCTTTCAATGCCCAATCAAAAAGCATTGGGATAAGTTTTTCAATTTTAGTGTAATCACTTGTTGAAAGTGAGCAAAGTGAAATTTCGTCATAACCTGTTGCATCACTGATACATCTGCATTGTTCGTTAATTACTTCAGGGGACTTTTCACGAATTGGTCTTGTAATAAAGCACGCTTGACAAAAACGACAACCACGAGTACAACCGCGAAAAACCTCGCCAACAGTTCTATCCTGAACAACATCAATAAAAGGAACAATAAAATCTTTTGGATAGTGTGCATTATCAAGGTCAGACACAATTCTTTTTGTTACTTTCATAGGAACATTTTCTGTATTTTCAATAGATTTTATAGTGCCGTCTTCGTTGTAACTAACATTATAAAACTCTGGCACATAAACACCTTGGATTTGTGCTGCCTCCCGTAGAAATTCGAGTTTTGTTGAGCCCCTTTCTTTATGTTTAATGAGCAAATCTACAAGGTCATTTGTAACCTCTTCGCCTTCGCCCGGCAAGAATATATCAACAAAATCTACCATTGGCTCGGCATTACAAGCACAAGGACCACCTGCAATAACGATTGGTGTAAGTGAAGTTCTGTCCTTTTTAAGCACAGGCACTCCACCTAAATCAAGCATATTAAGTACATTTGTGTAGCTTAACTCATACTGTAATGAAAATCCAATTAAGTCAAACTCATCAAGGCTATCGCCACTTTCAAGAGCATAGAGTTTAACATTATTTTCACGCATAAGTGCTTCCATATCATCCCAAGGGGCAAATACACGCTCACACCAAGCATCATCTCGCGCATTCACAACACTATAAAGGATTTTCATACCAAGATGCGACATACCGATTTCATAGTTATCAGGAAAACAAAATGCATAACGAAGTTTTACATCTTCTTTATTTTTAACAACGCTATTAAGTTCGCCACCTGTATAACGAGCAGGTTTTTGAACTTTTTTAAGCAGTTTTTCAACTTCTTTTTTAACCATAGTGAGACCTCACAAAAATATATTCATGATATTTTACTATAAAAAGTGATTTTTTTCAATATTCATTGCTTGAGAACATTGATAAAGTTAAGAAAATTGCAATAATTATAAGTGAAACATTGTATTTACTTGATATAAAAGCGTAAATTCCCCATATATAAATGAGCGTAATAAAAAACACTGATGTAGTTTTCAATATTTTCGTGCATGTGAGATTATCGTATTTCTGCAACAGTATATAATAAAGAGCCATTCCTCCATCAAGTTTTTTGATTGGTAAAAGATTAAAAATCATAAGTATTAAATTTATACAACCAAAGGTTAGAATGTTTTCATTTTCATAAAAGCAAAGTATTATTACAGAAATTAAAAAGCAAATAAAGTTTATAAATGGTCCGCCAAGTGCTATAAGCACTTCATTTTTTGTACTGATTTTAAAATCAGGTTGACGGATTATATTCATACCAGTTATTTCAAGTCTTACTGCTTTTGGCTTATTACCTATACTTGTCATAATCAAAAGATGTCCCGTTTCGTGAAGTAGTGAAGAAATCACAGTAACAAGCACATTTGACGGTGCATTTAATGAAATTATAAAAGTTATAAGCGCTACAAACCAAAAGGTTATTTCAACTTTTACACCAAAAAAATTAAAAATCATAACTCAACACATACAAAGGATTTATGTATTTACCATTAAGCAAAACTTCAAAATGCAAATGATTTCCTGTTGCATAACCCGTTGCACCTACAAGGGCTATCACTTCCCCTTTTCTTACAGTTTCGCCCTCTTTTACAAGCAATTTATTACAATGATTATAAGTAGTTTTAAGAGTATCGCTATGCTTGATTACTATATAATTACCGTTGATTTCGTGATATTCCGATTTAACTACTATACCATCATACGCTGAATGAATTTCAGTGTTTTCCACTGCGGCAATGTCAAGACCTGAATGTAAAGCATACTCATTAGTAATAGGGCTTATGCGATAGCCGAATTTGGAAGTAATATTCCCCTCTTTTATGGGATTTGTAAAATTAACAGTTAAAAAAACAGGAGAAAAGTCCGCCTTTTCTCCTGTTGTGGATTCAGTTTCGCCTGACGGCTCTTCAACATTCGGAGAGAATGTTTCTTGCACAACATTTTTGAAACTGTTGAAAATTTCTGACACAGCAATATCAGTTTTAGAAATTCTTTGATAAAAAGATTTAATATTCTGTGAAAGGTTGCTATCTGTTCTGCAAACAAGAAATAAAACTCCCGTAATAAGTAACGACAAAACAAACTGAGTAATTATAATTTTTGTCATAAAACCACTTTGCTTTTCTTGTGGTTTTCGGCGTTCTCGTCTTTCGTTATAAAAATTATTGTCCATAATATCACCACTTAAATTTATGCGTGAATTATGGACAATATGTATTAATTATTTTTTGAAAAATCTTATAATTTCTGAACGTTCTGAACTATCAACAATGTGTTTGCCTTTTGAATTAATGATGAAATCAAGCAAATCACTTTCACTATTAATAATTGTAATACCGAGTTCGGCATCATCTGTAATTTTAAGTTCAGAGCGGTCATCAACAAAATAAAGAATTGGAAATACATCGGCTGAAATACCGAAATCTATGAACATTTCATTCATTCTTCTACCCTGACGGAATGCTTGTTTTGCAGGGTTTTTTACTTCTTTTTCATAGGTTTTGTTTTTGCCATGTTTAATTTGTTTCCAAGTCTGTGCAGATGTGCTACCTGTGATAATTCCACGATAATTTTTTGTTTCTACCACAAATACACCGTTTGTGCCTATTACGACAAAGTCAAGTTCGTTTACTGAACCACGATTATGAATTACAGGGTTTGTAATTACTGTAAAATCCTTTGGTAACTGTTTAAGAATTTCATAGGTTTGCTGTTCGCCTTTAACACCTGCGTTAAGGATATCGTAATTATGTTTTGCAATCATAAATAACGCTACTAACACAAGTGCCAAGCCCATAAACATACATGGGAAAGCAAAATGCAGAGTTGATTTACCAAGCAAGATTGCAAACAGCATTCCTGCACCAACGCCAAAGAATGTAAGTGTAAAAAACAAAGCAAACGCCATATGCCAAAATGCTTTATTTTTATTGGATTTTAGTTCAGATTTAATACGAACTGTTTTTGCCATAAATTAGAACACCTTCTTCATAACTGCACCGTCTTTTGCAGATGAAACGAGAGTTGAATAGCGTGCAAGCCAACCTGATTTAACATTTGGTTCAGGCTTTACATAAGACTTTCTTCTTTCCGCGAGTTCTTCATCAGAAACTTTTACATTAATTTTACTAGCAGGGATATCGATTTCAATAATATCGCCCTCATAAATAAGACCGATTTCGCCGCCAACGGCTGCCTCCGGTGAAACGTGACCGATTGAAGCACCGCGGGATGCACCGCTGAATC
>CALCBQ010000181.1 GCA_937897215.1 uncultured Clostridia bacterium
GGCAAAACGAAGTTTTGACGGAAGGGGGGCAAAGAGCCCTACAAACTCAAATTTATCTAATTATTCCATTCTTAACAATTTATTTACAAATATTTCCTTGACATTTTTTGCAAGATAATGTATATTATATAACAGAGTTAGCACTCTAACGACGAGAGTGCTAAACCACACAAAAAGAGGTGATGAGATGCAACTTTCAGAGCGTAAAGAAAAAATCCTTGCAGCTATAGTTGAACGCTATATCGCAACCGGCGAGCCGGTTGGCTCAAAAACTTTGCTTGAATTCTCATCATTACCTGTTTCAAGTGCTACAATCCGTAATGAAATGGCAGAACTTTCAAGACTCGGTTTTCTTGACCAGCCACACACATCAGCAGGTCGAATTCCATCACAGTTAGGTTATCGTTATTATGTAGATAGGCTTATGAATCGTTACGAGTTGCCACTTCAAGAAAAACGACTTATTGAAGCAAGACTTTCTGATGCAGGTGGCGAGCCACAACAAATTCTTGAACAGGCAGGGCAGGTACTTGCAGAACTTACAAACTGTGCAGTTGTTTCTACAACTCCGTCAGATGACAATGCAGTAATCCGCAGAGTTGAACTTGTTCCTCTCGGTACCCATACCGCTATGATGGTTATGCTTTCATCATCAGGTATTCTAAAAAGTCGCGTTTGCAGAACAGATAGTGAATTAAACCTTGAACTTATAGAAACATTTTATAATATAGTTTCAAAGCATTTTATTGGCAAATCTGCAAGTGAAGTAAGCATTGCTCTTATTCAAACATTAGCACTTTCCCTCGGTAGTAAATCTCTTGCGATTTCGCCATTACTTGTAACCCTTTCTGATTTGGCACAACTTACCGAGCAAACACAATTATTGTTAGAAGGTCAGTCGAATCTTCTTAACTACACAGATTATCCTAACGCATACGAGTTGATGGAATTCTTAAGACGAGGCGAGCCGCTTACAAATCTGTTTTCAGGTCATAAAACTGAAAATGATACAAACGTGCTTATCGGTAAAGAGAATTTTTACAGAGAACTTCAGGATTCAAGTCTTATCTTCTCACATTACTCCGTTGGTGGTAAAGATAGTGGCGCATTAGGACTTATAGGTCCAACAAGAATAGATTATGCAAGACTTATTCCAAGTCTTAAATATTTAACAGAAATAGTGGGCAGTATAATGTCCGATACATTGGAGGATTAAAATGGCAAAAGATAAGAAAAACGAAACCAACGAAGAAATCGTTGAAGAAGTAGTTGAAAATGCAGAGCCAACAGTTGAAGAAAAATTAACTGCTGAACTTAACGAAACAAAAGATAAACTTTTGCGAGTTATGGCAGAGTATGATAACTTCCGTAAACGCTCACAAAAAGAAAAAGAGATGGCTTACGGCGACACAAAAGCCTCAACAATCGCAGAGTTTTTACCTGTATATGATAACTTCATTCGTGCCATGAGTACAGATGCAACTGATTTAGACTCATTCAAAAAAGGTATCGAAATGATTTTTAATCAGTACGGCGAAACATTCAAAAAACTCGGTGTTGAGTCATTCGGCGAAAAGGGCGAAACCTTTGACCCAAATATTCACAATGCAGTAATGCACGGCGAAGATGACACTCTCCCCGAAAACAGTATTTCAGATGTATTCTCAACAGGATATAAAATGGGGGACAGGGTAATCCGTCCAGCTATTGTTAAAGTTGTAAACTAACTGTAAAAACAGTTAATAATATTATAAACAAACCTATTAGGAGGAATAAATTTATGGCAAAAGTAATTGGTATTGACTTAGGTACAACAAACTCATGTGTAGCAGTAATTGAAGGTGGCGAGCCCGTAGTTATCGCTAATGCAGAGGGGGCAAGAACAACTCCATCAGTTGTAGCATTCTCAAAAACAGGCGAAAGAATGGTTGGTCAGGTAGCAAAAAGACAGGCTA
>CALCBQ010000182.1 GCA_937897215.1 uncultured Clostridia bacterium
TTCCCCCTACGAGGGGAAGGTGGCAAAACGAAGTTTTGACGGAAGGGGGGCAAAGGGCCCGACAAACTCAAATTTGTTGAATAAAAGTGTCTATTTTTCATACTAACTATTAATATAGGAGTTGAAGTTATGTCAGTTTTTGAGAAAATCTATGAAGTTGTTAAACAAATTCCTTACGGCAGAGTTGCCACATACGGTCAGGTGGCAATGATGGCAGGCAATCCTCGGTGGGCTCGTGTGGTGGGATACGCCTTGCACAACAATCCTGACCCCCAGAATATTCCTTGTTATCGTGTTGTGAATCGTGAGGGCAGAGTAGCACCTGCGTTCGCATTTGGTGGAGAAGATGTTCAACGAAAATTGCTTGAAAAAGAGGGGATTATATTTGAAAATGACGGTCATATTGATTTAGAAAAATTCGGAATCTAAATTTTTTTCTTTGTGCAATATGGTAAAATCAGAAGCTTAAATTTCATACACTATGACAACTGGAATTTGTTTACATTTCGTTCATAATTTGATATACTATATTAGTAAAAATCCGTCAGTGAATAACTGACAAAAAGGAGAGTTTGCTATGAATAGAACAAGAAAAGTAATTTCTATTGTTATGGCAGTAATTATGATGTTGTCATGCATGTCAATTCTCGGTTACGCTCGTGATGAGAGTTATGTGCCAACAATTATCATTCCGGGCCTTTTCCAGAGTGAAACTTATCACTATGTAAACGGCGAAATTGAATGTGATGCAGAGGGTAATCCGCTTGCAGGTCCATTCTATATCAGTGTTTCAAAAGAATTTATCGGAACTGCACTTACAACTGCACTTCTTCCTATTATGACAATGTTTATTACTCAGCAGGACAAAGACCAGGCAGCTGCAAAAGTAGTTGCAAAGCTTGCAAGCGACCTTCTTATGGGTAAACAGAAGAGCGACGCTAACGGTAATCTTGACCCAGATGTTCGTGCTGCTGATTACAAAGGCAGTATTGCTAATGCAACTGAAAAACAGAGAGAACAGATGCTTTCACATTTCCCAATTGAAGAATACTTTGAAATCGCGGGTATGGAAAATCTTTATGTGTTCAACTATGTTTCAACAGGTAATATGATTCAGACTGCAGAAGACCTTTATGATTTCATTAAGTTCGTTAAAGCAGATACCGGCTCTAAAAAGGTAAACATTGTTCCTGTAAGCCAGGGCGGTTCAATTGCAAATGCTCTTATGCAACTCTATATTGACAAGGGCGAAAATATTGCTAACGATATTAACAGAATGGTTCTTGCAGTTCCTGCTCTTGATGGTGCAAATCTTCTTGGCGATTGCTACAGATATGGCATCAATGACGAAAGTGAAGCACTTTACACTACAATGTTCACTTCACTTTTAGGCGAAAACAATGTTCTTAGCTATATTCTTAGTCTTGCAGTTCGCCTTATGCCAAAAACAGATGTAAGCAATCTTCTTGATGTTCTTGGCGATACACTTATTAATGACTACCTCAGATATTCAACACTTCTTTGGGGTCTTATTCCTTCAGGCGACTATGAAGCATGTGCTGATAAATATCTTGCAACAGACGATATGAAAGAAATCCGCCGTCAGACAGATTGGTATTACAACGCTCAGCTTAATTCTGATATGAATATTATCAAAGCAAAAATGGCAGGCGTTGAAGTATTTGATATTGTTGATACAAACGTTTCACTTTATGAACTTGCAGTTTCTCACAAAACAACTCAGGCAGATGGTATTATTCAGGTTGACTCAACATCTATGGGTGCATATAGCGTAAATGTAGGTACAAAACTTCCTGCAGATTACAAAACACCTGTTGCTGAAAGAAGATGTTGGAATCCAACACATAACCACACAGACCCTGAAGGCATTATGGATGTTTTAACAGGTCTTCTTCCTGACCATACATTCTATTTCAGTGGTCAGAACCATGCGTCTACAGCATCAAATGACGTTCTTATGAGTTTGATTATCCGTCTTCTTACAGACGAAAGTTTTGAAAATGTATTCTCATATCCTGAAGAATATCCACAGTTCAACTATAGCCGTGAAACACTTCAACTTCGTAAAGATATTAAATCTCTTGAAGAAGTAGATATGAGTAATGTTTCTGCAGCTGATAAACAAGAACTTGCAGGCGCAATCAAACAGGTTGACGATATGCTTGCAGTTACAATTGTTGACCCTGCAGCAGCAAAAGCAGCAAGCGACCGTTTCTATGCAATCTATGATAAGATTATGGGTAATGACGGCGTTGATGCATCTGCAATGCTTTGCTCAACAACAAAAGCAATTTGTAGCGCTCTTTATACTGTATACGGAGATGCAGCATACAGCGAAATGCCACTTCTCACATTACAGATGATTATGAAACCTATTGTATAATTCAAATTGAATAAAATATTAAATCCCTTGGGTAACCAAGGGATTTTTTCATATCTTTTTACGAAATATATTGACAAAATATGATAAATTAATTACAATTAAGACAAAGGTTATAAAATCTTTTAATTAAATGGGGGTTATTTTATGAAATTTTTACAAAAAGCGGTAAGCATTCTTCTTGTGTTTGCTATGGTATTTGCTTTTGCATCTTGTAAAGATAACAAAACGGATTATGAACAGGGCGGCAGCACAACAACAACTACTACTGAGCCAACAACAGAAGAATCAACTACTGAAGAATCCACAACTGAATCGACTACTGAATCTACAACAGAGTCAACTACAAAAAAAGAAACTACAACTAAAAAAACAACCACAACAAAAAAACCAACAACTACTAAAAAAGAAACAACAACTAAAAAAGAAACTACTACATCATCAAATAATAATGGTGTAACAATGCAACAACTTGCAGGTACATATACATGCACCGAAACAATGACACCGCAAGAGTTTTATGATGAATATTATGATGCTGAGATTTGCAAGACTGCAATAAATGCAAAAACTACTTATAAGTTTGATGCAAACGGTAACTTTACTACATATACAAATATCATAAACGAATCTGCGGTTCGTGCCGAATATAAAGCGGTTATGATAAAAGAAGTCAAGAAAGAGTGCGATGCTGAAGGCGTTGAATTTGATGATGAAATGAAAGCATATGCAGAAGAAGCGGCAGACCAGGTTATTGATTCCTTGACAGAGCCAACATCTGCAAAATATGAAATTCAGGGCAATAAATTAGTTTATACAATTGATGGATATTCAATTTATGAAACATTTACTCTTAATGGAAATCAACTTGTATTAACCGGCTCATCATTAGGCAACGATGGTTATCCTATTACAATGACCAAAGTTTCATAAAAGTATTAAATCCCTTGGGCAACCAAGGGATTTATTGTGTCTATTTGCACTTATAAATTGGAGTTTGTCGAACTCAATTCGTAATGCGTAATTCGGAATTCGTAATTTCCCCCCTCAGTCGCTTC
>CALCBQ010000183.1 GCA_937897215.1 uncultured Clostridia bacterium
CAAAATCCATTGTTTTACCTGCAAGGAAGTTAAGACCGTCAGCATTAACTTCGTCCTCTTTAATAACAACTTCGCGCTTTGGTTTTGTAAACATAACAGATGTTTCAAAGAGCATTCTTACGCCATCTTGAATATACTGACCCATTGAGTGAAGGTCTGTTGAACAGATTACACTTGATGGGAAAATACCCTTACCGTCTTTGCCTTCGCTTTCGCCGAAGAGTTGTTTGAACCATTCATTCATCATTGTGAAATCCGGCTCATAAGCAACCATAAGTTCAACTGCTTTGCCTTTACCTAAAAGAATATTACGGATTGCAGCATATTTATAACAATCGTTATTCTGGATATCACAAACGCTGTAATCTTTGCGAGCATCCTGTGCGCCCTGCATCATTTTTTGAATATCAATACCAGCAACAGCAATTGGAAGAAGGCCAACAGCAGTAAGAACTGAATATCTGCCACCAACATCATCAGGCACTACGAATGTTTCGTAACCTGCTTTGTCAGAGAACTCTTTAAGTGTTCCCTTTGCTTTATCTGTTGTAACATAAATACGTTTTGCAGCCTCTTCTTCGCCGTATTTATTGATGAGAAGTTCACGGAAAATACGGAAAGCGATAGCAGGTTCAGTAGTTGTACCTGATTTTGAAATAACATTGATTGAAAAATCAACATCTTTTACAAGGTCAACAAGTTCAGAAAGTGAGTTACCACTGATTGAGTTACCACTAAAATAGATATTTGGTGTATCTTTCTTAATAAGGTTGTAATTCTGTGATGTGCAGAATTCAATAGCTGCACGAGCACCGAGATATGAACCGCCAATGCCAATAACAACAAGCGCTTTTGAATCACTTTTGATTTTTGCAGCTGCTTTTTTAATTCTTTCGAATTCCTCTTTATCATAATCAACAGGAAGGTCAACCCAGCCTAAAAAGTCAGCACCTTCACCACTTTTATCAATAATTTTCTGATGAGCATCTTCTACTGCAGGCGCCATAGCCTTAAGTTCGTCATCAGTAATAAAATTCTTAACATAATTATCGTTAAGTTTTAACGCCATTTTGAATTAGTCCTCGCTTTGTGATAGTGTTTTTATTATTTTACCCTAAAATCATAAGTTTTTCAATAGATATTTATCATTTTTTTGCAAAAGTTGACCATAAAATTCCAAACACAAAAAATACGCCTCTTTTCTCAACTTCGTTTTCACTTACAATTGGACAATCAGCCAGAATTTCGCCATCTTTTTCAAAATAAACTGTGCCGAGTTTCTGTCCTTTTTCCACAGGTGCTTCAACATCAACACAAAGGTCTACTCGTTGAGTTATACTGTTTTCTGTACCCTTTTTTATTAAAATCGGGTTAGGATTTTTAACAACAGGTGTAATTTTATCTTGCTCGCCACAAAGAACCGTAACATCGGTAATCAAAGACATATCAATCTGTGGTTCAAAAATAGAGTAGTTTGCAAATCCCCAATTAAGTAATTTCTTTGCATCTTCGAAACGTTCTGTACTGTTATCGCTACCAAGCACTACAGCCACTAATTCCATACCCTCACGTTGTGCAGTTGCACTTATACAATAGCCCGCTTTTGATGTTGTACCTGTTTTTAGTCCTGTTGCACCCTCATAAAATCGGATTAATCTATTTGTATTAACTAACTCCGTCTCGCCGTTACGAAGTGAATCCATCCATATTGTTGTGTATTCTTTGATTTTTCGTGTTTCATAAGTTCACAACTCATAATTGCAATATCACGGGCAGTGGTGTAATGATTTTCTGCAGTATCGTCGAGACCTGAACAATTTTCAAAATTTGTGTTTGTCATTCCAAGTTCGGCAGCTCTCTTATTCATAAGTGCGACAAAACTTGTTTCATCCCCCGCTATATATTCGGCAAGGGCGGTGCTTGCATCATTTGCACTTGCTACTGCTGCGGCTTTAATAAGTTCGTGAACTGTCATCACTTCGCCCTCTTTTAGCCAGATTTGTGAGCCACCCTTCGATGATGCTTCACGACTTGCGGTAACACGGTCTTCAAGTGTGATTTTGCCTTCGTCGAGGGCTTCCATAACAAGCAGAAGTGTCATTATTTTCGTGATTGATGCAGGCGGTAATTTTTCATCTGCGTTCTTTTCCATTAACACCTGTCCGCTTGACATTTCCATTAGTATTGCAGATTTTGCAGATAGTGTGCCTGCAAGCGTATCTGTTTCTTCTGCATATACAGGTATTGCTAATGGCACCATCAATAAAACACATAATAAAACTGAAATTATTTTTTTCATTCATATCCCTCCAAAAAAATATATGAATGGGACAAATTAGTATATGAAAAAATCAAATATTATGTTATAATGTGTTTTGGTGATTTTATGAAAGTGTTTTTCCACACTCTTGGGTGCAAGGTAAATCAATATGAAACCCAAGAAATGCGCGAACAACTGAATAAAAACGGATACACAGTTACCGAAAACGAAGATGATGCAGATGTTTTTGTTATCAACTCTTGTACAGTTACAAGTGAAAGCGACAGAAAGACACGTCAATGTGTTCGTCATTATAAAAAGAAACACCCTGAAAGCACAGTTGTACTAACAGGATGTATGCCACAATCTTTTCCCCAGATGGCAGAAAAACTCACGGAAGCAGATATTGTTTTAGGTAACAAAAACAACAAGATGCTTGTTTCATCATTAAATGAATATTATAGTGCTTCTTGCAGAGTTTTACATATGGAACAACACGAAAGTGGCGAACCACTTGTATCAAGCGGTATTTCTTCTTTTGAAGAGCGCACAAGGGCTACTCTTAAAATCGAAGACGGTTGCGACAGATTTTGTTCTTATTGTATAATTCCAAAAGCGCGCGGTCGTATAAGATGGAAACCTATTGATGACATAAAAAGAGAAGTTGACGCATTGGCGGAAAATGGTTATCGCGAAATAGTACTTGTAGGTATAAATCTTTCGGCTTATGGTAAAGGTTCTGACCTTGATTTAGCTGATGCCATTTCGGTTGTAAGCGAAAATGATAAAATTGAGCGTATTCGTTTAGGCTCACTTGAGCCAGACCACATTACTGACGAATTAATTGAGAAAATGTCAAAATGCGATAAACTGTGCCCACAGTTTCACATTTCGCTTCAAAGCGGTTGCGATAGAATACTTAAAAAGATGAATAGGCACTACACAAGTGATGAATATTTTACTTTATGCGAGAAATTAAGAAAATCTTTTAAAGATTGCAAACTTACAACTGACATTATGGTTGGTTTTCCACAAGAAAGTGATGAGGATTTTGAAATCACAAAACGATTTGCAGAAAAAGTAGGATTCGAAAAAATACACATATTCCCCTACTCTCGCAGAAGTGGTACGGTTGCAGACAAAATGGACGGTCAGATTGAAAAATCTGTAAAATCGCAACGAGTAGCAGAGGTATCAAAAGTTGCTGTTAAAATCAGAAATGAGTTTTTAACAAGACAAATCGGCAAAACTCTTTCTGTTCTTATTGAAAGCAGACAAAGTGATGGAATGTATCTTGGCTACACCTCAAACTACACGCCTGTAAAATGCAAAAATGGTGTTGTTGGCGAAATAAAAGATGTGTTTATTACATCAGTTGAAGATGATTATTGTATAGGTAATTAAAAAAATTACGGACAAGGGTTTTTCCTTGTCCGTTTTTTGTTATTTATCTAATCTTATAAATCTGTCCGCTTTTTTGCTTGTTGCTCTAAAAATCTCGCTTATTGTTGACCAAGTACCAAGTGCTGCAAACACAAGACCAAGTCCCATATCTGCTAACACGCTTGTAAGTATACTTGAATCTGTTGCAAGAACATAAACATATGTATAAACTACATCTAATGCACTAAAAATTTCGCCTTCTTGCGACCACATAACCGCCATACCAATCATAATGGCAATACTTTCAGCCAAAACTACACAGAGAACTGTTGATATTATTATTGCAATACCCTTTGCTTTTGTTTCTTTACCGCCTAAAAGTTCATAGCCCTTCTTTGATGCTACACCAATGAAGAAACCAAACCAACCAACGAACCATCCAAAGTATGATGCAACCGTCCAAGGAATAGCACCAATGATTGCGCCTAAAAATGCACCGATAGTACCTATCGCCACACTACCTTGCTTTTGCCTTTCTTCTTTAACCGCATTAAGTTGCTCATCATCTCTGTTGAGGCAACCCTCATGAAGCATATATACCGCGCCATTCATAAGTGCAGGAACTCCTGTACCATTAAGTTCAAGCCCACAAGAACTACAATACTCAACACCCTTTGCACCAAAAGAATCAAGCCCATCACAGAAACGCTCAATGAACTCTACAATTCTTTTCATTGTGCCAGGATTATCAAAAAACTTAACAGTTACAGACGGCGTTGAAACTACACTATCGCTTATTCTGTAATCTTTTTTGATATTGTCGTCATTGAGCAAATCATAAACAGATTTCATTGCCTCGTCGCTTTCGAGTCGAGCAGAAACAGACAAACTTTTCCAACCGTTGCCCTCTTCCATCGACATCATATAACCACGATAAACGCCAAATGCTACGCCCTCTTTTACCTGCCAATTCTTTTCCTTTGCAAACTTTTTAATTGCACTACCTACCATTTTCCCCACTCCTTATTTTTTATGGATTTATTAAGTACAACTTAATTATAACACATATTTTGAAAAATGCAACCAAAAATGGTTATATAAATATAACCTAAAATGAGTATAAAATATTTTTGGTGATTAAAATGTTCAAAATTGATAATGAAATGAAAAGCGCGAATATTCCAAGAACAGTAAGATTTACTGAACCTCTTTTTGAAAAATTGAATGAAACTGCATCTGAAAACAACATTTCTTTCAACTTATTAGTTTTACAATGTTGCAAATATGCTTTAGATAATATGGAAGATAATTCAAAAAAATAATATTCGCAAAATTGCAAAACGGACAAGGTACCCCCTTGTCCGTTTAGTTTTATTTAACTTCGTATGAAACTGAATTTACAATATTGTCAGCGTTAAAACCAACTCTTAATTCAATTTTTCTACCTTTAGTATTTTTTCCTGTGTAAAAATACAATGTATCCTCGCCCGCGGTACTGTTGGGTTCGCCAAGCGCATCTACAATGGCATCTCGTGTAACGCCTACAGTAAGTGAGTCTGCAAAAAATACTTCTCTATTACCTGCTTTGGTGTTATTAAAGCTGTATTTTACAACAGTTGAATCCAAAACATTTACAGTTTCTTTGGTTTTGTTTTCACACTTAACATCAATGCTTGTATTATCATTGACAATATTGATACTCGTGCTTTCGCCAGGTGCCAACGTTTTAATACTGATTGCATCGTAATTTCTTATTGTTAAACCTGATTTTTCTGCAAGTTCTTTTGGTGTGCATGGTATAGTCGCTTTTTTACCATCTGCAAAAGTGATTTCTCCGCTTTTCCAGTTTGATTTAAGTTTTTCTGCATCAAGTTTGATAGTAGTCTGTTGTGTTACATTATCATCTTTATTTTTATCAGTACAAGCAGTTATTGAAAAAGCTATAACTACAATTAATAATAACGCTATTATTTTTTTCATAATATCAATCCTTTCTGTTTATATTATACATTTTAACTCAATAAAAATCAATATCAGTTTACTGTATAGTAAAACCAGTTTGCAAGGTTTTCTGGCTCAATAAAGAATTTTGCTCTGAAAAGTGTTGTTTTGAGTTTTGAGCCTTTTACAGGTATATCTGCGAGAGATTTTACTGTTACTTCGTGCAAACTATCTGCCTTTACTCTTACGATTTTTTCTTCATTTGGCAACAAATCAAAGTAGTTATCTGAAAATGGCTCGCGATAATTTTCAATATCCACCATTACGCTACGGCAGAACATAGGAGATTTAAGTTTAACAACAATTTCGCCGTTTTCGTATGAAACTGTTTTTGCAATTGTATTTGCCTGAAGCTTCATTTCCCTATCAGGCGCAAAAATCTTTGTGCGCTCTGAAATAAGTTTATCGTTTTCATACATTTTAACTGATAAGAAAATCTCTTTTTTATTACCCTTAATATCTGCGCCAAAAACACATTCACTTGAAAGTGGACTGAGTGTTTTTGTAAGCTCATTTGAAGAAATAACTTTGCCACCAACATTTGAGAGAGTAACAGTAATTTTTACATTCTTTTCTTCTCTCAAATCGTTAATTGCATAGATTTTGTAATCTTTCTTTGAATCTTCAACAGATACACAAACCGGTTCAAAGAAATGACGAGAAGCATATTGTAACGCTTTCCATTTGCCTGTATAGTCAACGCTTGACCAAGATGGTGCCTGCCAACAATCGTTATACTGCCAGAAAAGCGAGCCGTGGCAACGATGACGATTTCTTCGCCAATGCTCAGTAGCATCTTGAATACACTCTTTTTGAATAAGGTTTGTCATATAAATTAAATCTTCAAACTTTTGTGGCTCATAATACTTTTCAAGTAAGTAGTAGAGCATTTTTCTGTTACCGTTTCGGCATTTCTGATGCGAATTGAATATATCACTTGTAATGTGATAATCGCTTTCCTCGGCAAATTGACGGACAGCATCCATTGATGGCAAAGATTCAAGTCCGAATTCACTACAAAAACGAGTAGGACGGCTTCTGTAATAATTAAGTGGTTTTTGACCGTGCCAGACCGTCCACATATGAGTATCGCCGTGGTCATCGCCTGTTACACCCTTACGAAAACTTTCGCCGATTGGAGATGTTTCGATATATGGTGTATCAGGGTCAAGGTCTGTTACTAAATCCTTTAAGATTTCATAGAAGAATTTTTTATACCACTGAACGATTTTCATATTTTCAGGCATATATGCAAACATTGTTTCAATCTCATTGTTTCCTCCCCAAAGGCAGAGTGATGGATGAGATTTAATGCGTTTTACCTGATGTTTGATTTCTGTCAACACATTTTCACGGAAATCATCTTCATAGAATGGATACATAAGACAAGCAAACATAAAGTCTTGCCAGATAAGAATACCTTTTTTGTCGCACTGTTCATAGAAATAGTCAGGTGTGTAGTAAGCGCCACCCCAAGTACGAATCATATTGAAGTTTGCTTTAAGCGCTGAATCTATGTAATAGTCATAGGTTTCTTTTGTAACTCTGCCCATAAGAGAGTCAGGAAGAATCCAGTTAGCGCCTTTACCGAAAATTGGTGTATCGTTAAGATAGAAACAGAAATTGCTACCGTATTGGTCTTTTGAACGGTCAAGACGAATTGTGCGAAGACCGATTTTCTTGATAATCTCTGTATCGCCTAAAGTTGCAACTACTGTGTAAAGTGGTTGCTTTTCTTTTTGACTTAACTCTTTAGTCCACCAAAGTTCAGGGTTTTCAATTACGATTTCGTTATTCTCTATTGCTAATTCTGTACCATCAGGGCAAATGATTTTTGCATTCACTTCGCCTTCTCCATCAACAACAGGATTGATTCTAACTGTTACTTTGCCATTTTCGTGGATTTGCTTGATTTCAACATCTTGAAGTCTGTTATCAAAGCACTCAACCCAGATATCATCAGTAATACCTGTAAGAGGAAGATGTGGACCCCAGTCCCAACCGAAATGACAATGTGGTTTACGGATATATGCAGCACCATCAGTACCGTTGCAATTTTTTGGAATTGGCTTTTCTTTCTGCATTTTTTCGGCATAATTTGTTGGTGAGAAAAATGCGATTTTAAGAGTATTCTCCCCTGCTTTTGCCACATTTTTAATATCAAATTCGTATTTAAGATGTGCGTTTTCGCCCTTACCTACAAGTGTGTCATTTACATAAACTTCACAAAGAGTATCAAGAGCTTTACATACAAGTAAAACCTTTCTGTTATTAAGGTCTTCTGGTGTAAGGACGAATGTTTTATCATAAGTCCAATCTTCACGACCAACCCATTCAACCTTTTTTTCGTTATCTTTATAATATGGGTCAGGAATAACACCTAATTCAAGTAATTGAGTGTAGTTGTCGGATGGAACATTTACAACATATTCGTCCCCTGTTGCAACACGAGTCATATTCCATTGTCCGTTGAGATTATAGGTTTTCATAACAAATTTTCCTTTGAAACATATTTTTTATATTGTAACAGAAAAGTATGTACATTTCAATATATAAAAGAAAGCGGCGGGAGCAAGCCCCCGCCCTAACGATTTATTTAAGTTTTGCGTTAAAGTTTTTGCTTGTGGCCTTTATTGAGAAATATACAATACCCCACACTACAAAGTAGACTGCCATAAAAATCAAAGTGAAAATCAAAAGCACTTTTGGTTCAAATGGAATCCATGTGTTTATTAAATAGCAAAGAGAATATGCAACATAGAGTGTTGATAGATGGCAGAGCAAAGATTTACCTATCCCCCAATGCTCAATCTGATTAAATACGCTTGCCCCTGCGTGAACAAACGCCAATAGATAAGTTGAAATAATACCAATGAGCATTTCTCCAGCATTCAAAACTAAATTGTCGGTTGTTTTTGATACTATAAAGATTATAATTCCAAAAATTATTGGTCCGAATCCGCTGAATACAAATCCACGGTGGAAAAATTCTTTTACATATTTATTCATATTACAAACCTAACCTTTCTTTTACATTTTTTAGATTTCTTCGTGACACAAAATCCACATACCCATTTTTGAAAACCACTGTTAACGAACCACCAACTGTTGCTTTGAAACGGTCTATTTTTTTGATATTTGCAATACAAGACTGATTGATTTTAACAAAGTTATTATTAAGATTTTCTTCAATCTGATAAAGTCTTGATTTTAGCCGAAATTTCTCATTTTCAGTGAGTGCATAAACCTTGTTGTCTTCTGTGAAGAAACAATAAA
>CALCBQ010000184.1 GCA_937897215.1 uncultured Clostridia bacterium
CCTCCATTTAAAGAGGCAGAATTCGATATTATGTATGGCGAAGGCATTTCAAAGATTGGCGAAATCGTTGACCTTGGTGTTAAATTCGATATTCTTAAAAAGAGTGGTGCTTGGTTCTACTATGGCGAACAGCGTCTTGGTCAGGGCAGAGAAAATGTAAAACTTCTCTTCAAGCAAGAAACCGAACTTGCAAACGAAATTGAACAGCAAATCCGTGCAAAAATGAAAGAGGCTCTCGACT
Organism: uncultured Clostridia bacterium; assembly: GCA_937897215.1. Taxonomy (GTDB): domain Bacteria; phylum Bacillota; class Clostridia; order Oscillospirales; family Acutalibacteraceae; genus Fimenecus. Next base: position 242 of record CALCBQ010000184.1, read on the forward strand.
CTAAAAAAGGTGCAGCAGCACCAATCCAACAGCCTGAAGTAGTTAAAATCCCAACAACAAAAGCAGCAGCAAGAGCAACTCTTGATATTGCTGTCGATGATGACGAATAATGAAACTTACTGTTAAAGAAGGTAAAACTAAAAAAATTCATATCTACATAGACGAAGAATATCGTGCTACCGTAGATAGTGATTATTGGTATTCCGAAAAATTCAGAAATTATAAAGATATTAACGAAGAAGAACTGACCGAGTTGCTTGACGCGGTCAGTTTTCGTCGTGCTTATAACAAAGGATTAGATTTTCTTTCACGCCGACCTTATGGCACAAAAGAGTTAATTAAAAAACTTTGCGAAAAAGGGCATGAAAAAGAGTGTGCCGAAAAAGCGTGCGAAAGACTTCTTGAATTAGGTCTTTTAAATGACGAAGAATATGCCCGAGTTTTAGCAAGCGATTTGCTTGAACGCAAGAATTATAGTATTAAACGAATCAAACAAGAACTAACATTTCGCGGTATTAGTCGTGATATTACAGAAAATACTGTCCTTTTGCTTGACAATGACCCCGTATCTCGTATTATAATATTAATTAAGAAAAAATACATAAACAAAATTAATGATGAAAAAGGCAGAAAAAGAACAGTTGACGCGCTTTTGCGACTTGGCTATTCATATTCCGATATTAAATCTGCCTTAAATTCTATTTCAGATTTCGAGGACGAATACTATGACTAAAAAAATTGGTATGATATCTTTGGGTTGCCCAAAAAATCAGGTTGATGCCGAAATTATGCTCTCAAAACTTCATAACAACGGTTTTGAAATCGTAACTGACCCTTATGATGCTGATGTTGTGATTGTCAACACTTGTGGCTTTATTGAAGATGCAAAGCGTGAATCTATTGAAAATATTCTTGATATGGTGTCGTATAAAGAAGATTGCGAAAACTTAAAAATTCTTGTTACAGGTTGCCTTGCCCAGCGTTATCAGAACGAGATTTTTGAAGAAATTCCTGAAACTGATGCAGTAATCGGTATTGGTGCAAATGAAGATATCTGCGAAATCTGTGACAGAATCATAAACGGTGAAAAAGTAGGGGAGTTTCCTCCTAAAACTAACCTTAAAATTGAGGGCGACAGAATTCTTACAACTCCACCATATTCTGCATACCTTAAAATTGCAGAGGGTTGCTCAAATCATTGTACATATTGTGCTATTCCGTCTATTCGCGGACCATTCCGTAGCCGTCCAAGTGAAAGCATTTTAGCAGAGG
>CALCBQ010000185.1 GCA_937897215.1 uncultured Clostridia bacterium
GGGACAAATATCTTGACTGGCTTTTCCACACAGAATATGAAATGATGGAAATTCCAAAACCTGACGCAGTTATTTATCTTGATATGGATGTTGATATTTCACAACGTCTTATGTCAAAGCGTTACAACGGCGAAGAAACTAAAAAAGATGTTCACGAGGCAAATGTGGATTATCTTAAATCTTGTCGCGAGGCAGCCCTTTATGCGGCAAACCGTTTCGGTTGGAATGTAGTTAAATGTTTTGAAGGCGACGAGCCGTTATCAATTGAAGAAATCGGTAATACTATTTATAGTATAATTAAGGAGATTTTATAATGGAGTTTCACTCCCCTACACTTGCAGATGCCCATTGGGTGCAAAAAGCATTTTATACAGAGCAGACAGATTGTTGCGAATACTGTTTTGGCAATATTTATATGTGGTCGCAAATTTATGACAACAAAATTTGTAATGATAACGGTATTTTTGTATCTGCAGATTTTACTGACACACCAGTATTTTGCTACCCTATTGGTAAGGGCGATAAAAAATCAACAATAAACAAATTAATTGAATATACAAAAGAAAAAAGTATTACTCTTGAGTTTTTTGGACTTACAGAAAAAGACAGAGATGAATTAAACTATCTTTTCCCAAAACAGTTTGAAATTACTGAAACAAGAGATTATTTTGACTATTTATACACTTCAGAAAGTCTTGCAAATCTTGCGGGGCGTAAACTTGCAAGTAAGCGAAATCACATTTCATATTTTGAAAAGACTTTTGATTGGAAATATGAGCCTATAACTCCTGAAAACATAAGTCAATGCGCTATTCTTAACGAGCATTGGGAAAGACTTAATCGCGAGAAAAACCCTGAAGAAATTGGCGAAGAAAATCAGGCTATCAAAATTGCACTTGATAATTATTTTGATTTAGGTTTTGAGGGCGGTATCCTTACAATTCAGGGCGAGGCTGTTGCTTTTACTTTTGGTGAAAGGTTAAACGACAACACTTTCTGCACTCACGTTGAAAAGGCATACGGCAATATTCGTGGTGCTTACCAGATGATAAACCGTGAGTTTGCTCGTCAGCTTAAAGACAGATATGAATTCATCAATCGTGAAGAAGATACAGGTAGTGACGGATTGCGTCGTGCAAAACTTTCTTACCATCCACACAGATTAATTATTAAATATTCGGCTATATATAAGGGTTAATTATGATTGAATTCGCAAGTATTAAAGATAAAAAAGAATTACAATCTCTTTGGCAGATAACATTTTTAGAAGATTCACAAGTTATTGACAACTTCTTTGAGAATGTTTTCTCGTCAGTTGTTACTCCTGTTATTAAGATTGATAACAAGATTGCATCTTCACTTTTCTTGCTTGATTGCAAGATTGGTAATTACAATGGCAAATGCGTTTATTGTGCTATGACAAAATACAGTGAGCGTGGCAAAGGTTATATGAAAAAACTTCTTGATTTTTCTTATGACTACTGCATTGAAAATGGATTTGACTTTTTGTTTTTAGTACCTGCAGAAGAATCCCTTTTTGACTACTATAAAAAATGTGGATTCGAAAATTTTGGTATTCATAGAAAATATATTTTTGACGGCAACACACCTGCCACCAAAGAAAAACTTAAATTCGATTATACTATTGAGTTTGAACAATCAGTTTATGAGTATTGGAAAAACAGTTGCATAGTTTATGGTGGCGAAATCTGTGATTTTGGTCTTTGCTTTGATGACGATAATATGATAATCAGAAATGCAAATTGCGACTACACAGATATTCCTGAAAAATATAAACAAGATGGTAATATCATTCAGGGTAATATTGATTTTGGTAACGAGTATTCCCCTGCTATGATTAAAACAGAAAACGAAGATATTAAAAATATGAATTGCTATATTGGCATCACATTGGAGTAAAATTATGATTTATGTATTTTTAGCAAACGGATTTGAAGAAATTGAAGCATTGGCAGTTGTTGATGTGCTTCGCCGTGCAGAGTTAGATGTTTTAACAGTTGGCGTTGGCGAAGATTTTGTAATTGGCTCGCATCAGATTCCTGTTGCTGCTGACATTTACGAAAGAGATTTAGTGCTTGACGAAAAGGTTGATGCGATTGTACTTCCAGGTGGTATGCCCGGCACACTTAATCTTGAAAAAAGTGCTGTTGTGCAAAAAGCAATCGACTGGGCAGTTGAAAATGACAAGTTAATCTGTGCAATTTGTGCGGCACCGTCAATTTTAGGTCATAAAGGACTTCTTGACGGTAAAAGTGCTACTTGTTTTCCTGGATTTGAAGAAGAACTTTTCGGTGCAAATGTTGTGAAAGATTTTGTAGTGCGTGATGGCAATTTTGTTACCGCAAAAGGTATGGGTAGTGCCATAGAATTCGGTTTGCAGATTGCAGAAATTCTTACAAATCCACTTGAAGTCAAGAAAATCCGTGCATCATTACAGATATACAATGGATAAAAAAGCAATTCGCAAAGAGCTTATAAATAAGCGTAAAGAAATACCACTTGACAAAAAGGTAATATACGATAAAGAAATCAGCAAACGCATTACAGAAAGTGATTATTTTAAAAATGCAGAGCAAGTGCTTGTTTTTGCATCTGCTGACCACGAATTTGACACTCGTTATATAATTGAGCGTTGCAGATTTTTATATAAACGAGTTTTCTACCCTGTTTGTATTGATAATATGGGTACAATGGAATTTATGAAAGTTGAAAGCGTTGGGGATTTACAATATGGAATGTATAACATCCTTGAGCCGAAACCTACTTGCAAAAAGTATATTCCAAAAGAAAACGACATTGTAATAGTCCCCGCCTTATCCGTTGATAAAAACGGAAACCGTATAGGTTACGGCAAAGGTTATTACGATAGATTTTTGAAAGATTTTAACGGTATAAGTATTTGTCCGTGCTATGAGGAAATGGCAACAGACACATTACCCACCGACGAAAACGATATTAAAGTGAACGTTATTGTTACACAGAATCAATTAAAGGAGGTAATCCTGTGAATAGATTTTCAGATGGATTTTCCGACAATTCTTATGAAGACCTTTTAAATGAATATGCGGGAGAAAGTCTTGGCAGTAAAGCATCAAAATCCACTGACAAAAAAGTGGATAGCCCTGTTACGCCAAAAAAATCTGCAAATTCAATTACTTATGAGGAACCAGTTTTTAATATTGATGTTTCTCGCAAAAATAAGCCAAAAGCTGAATCCACTTTTGACATAGATTTTGTTGCGCCTTTTGAAGAAACACCTAAAAAGCCACAACCAATTATCGAGAAAAAATATGAACCCGCAAAGCCTGTAAGAAAAGCCGAAACAAAAAGAACATCTGACACTATGGAGTTCAGTGCAAGAAAAGCTATGGCAAAAGGTAAAGCCGTGGCTTCTTCTGCTAAGAATTTTGTTGCAGATAAATTCAGAAAAGTTGATGCTGATGTTTCTTCACAGAATGATACTACAGAAAAGCCAAGCAACACACCTCATATTTTAATCAAAGGTAATGGAAAGACTAAAATTGATTTTAAAGCGTTAAAATATCTTATTTTGAAATCTTTCAAAGAACACAGACAAGCATATATCGGTTTTGCTTGTTGTATGCTTGTATCAATCATTCTTGCATCTTGTGCACTCAGTTGCATTAACGATGTTCTTGCAATGAATCGCGATGATGAAGAAACTATTGAAGTTGTTCTTCCTAACGATGCTACAACCTTTAAGGCTGTACGTGAGCTTGATAAGGAAGGCCTTATTAAAAACACAATATTCTGCACCCTTTACCTTAAAATAATGGGTTATAGTGACGAAAACTACTTACCTGGTGTTTATTACTTTACTGAAAACATGGGTGTTGAAAAAATGATTACCCGATTCAAGACAAGTGCTACACGTGGTGCAGTGGTCAGCGTTACAATTCCTGAAGGCTACACAATCGACCAGATTTTTGAGCGTCTTGAAAAGAACGACATCTGTAACAAAGATGCACTTTACAAAACTATTGACAATGTTGATTTTGGTGCAGAATACAGTTTTCTTGCTAATCTTGATGAGGCTGAAAATCGTTACCATGTAATTGAGGGTTATATGTTCCCTGCAACCTATGAATTTGAGCAAGGCGCTGACCCTGCAACTGTAATTCGTAAATTCCTTGACACATTCAAATCTCGTTGGTCAGATAAATATGAAGACCGAGCAAAAGAACTTTCAATGAGTGTTGATGATATTATCACGATAGCATCAATCATTGAAAAAGAAGGTGCTAACAAAGAGCAATTCAAGTTGGTTTCTTCTGTTCTTCACAATCGTCTTAACCGTTCAGGGCTTTACCCTACTCTTGAGTGCAACTCTACTCAAGACTATGTTACTAACACAATTGCAAAGCGTATTACTACTGCTTCTGAACTTAACCCATACATTGTAAATTACAGCACTTATGAAAGTGCAGGTTTACCACCTGGGGCAATTTGTAACCCTGGTGCGGCAGCTATTGAGGCAGCACTTTATCCTGATTCACATCAATACTATTTCTTCAGACACGATAAAAACGGCAAGATTTATATGGCTACTACTGTTGAAGAACATAGTGCAAACGGACGCCTTGTTGAAAAGGTTAACGCAGAGGTGGACTAAAATGATTATACCTGAATTATTAGCTCCCGCTGGGGACCGTGAGCGCCTTGAAGCCGCTTTAATGTATGGTGCCGACGCGGTATATCTTGGTGGCGATGCATTTGGAATGCGCGCCGCACCGCAGAACTTTAATTTTGAGCAATTAGAAGATGCAGTGAAACTTTGTCATACAAAAGGTGTAAAGGTTTATCTTACTTGCAACACACTTGCACGAAACGATGAAATTTTAATACTCCCCTCTTATCTTGAAAGATGGGCGGAAATCGGTGTTGATGCATTTATTGTTGCGGATATTGGTGTTCTTTCACTTTGCAAAAAGTATGCACCGAATGTGCCTGTTCACATTTCAACTCAAGCGGGCATTGTAAACTATGTTACTGCAAATGAATTCTATAATATGGGTGCATCCCGCGTTGTTACTGCTCGTGAACTCTCAATGACAGAAATTGCAGAAATCCGTGCAAAAGTACCGAAAGACCTTGAAATTGAGTGCTTTGTTCACGGTGCTATGTGTGTATCCTTCTCGGGCAGATGCTTACTTTCAAATTATCTTGTAAATCGTGACGCTAATCGTGGCGAATGTGCTCAGCCATGCCGTTGGGAATACGCTATTATGGAAGTTAAGCGCGACGGAATGTATTTCCCTATCCAAGACTCAAAAGAAGGCACATATATTCTTAATTCAAAAGATATGTGTATGATTGAGCATATCCCCGAAATGGTTAAAGCAGGAATTTCAAGTTTCAAGATTGAGGGCAGAGCTAAATCTGCATATTACGCAGCGGTTATTACTAATGCTTACAGAGTTGCAATTGACGAATATCTTAAAAATCCGTCAATGGATTATGTTCCGCCACAATGGGTAATTGACGAGGTTTACAAAGTAAGTTACCGTGATTATTGCACAGGTTTTTACTTCAATGCGCCTAACGAAGATGCAAACATCAGTTTCGAGGGCGGTTACAAGCGTCATTATGATGTTATGGCAGAGGTCAAGGGTTATGAAGACGGTTACATTATTGCCGAGCAGAGAAACAAATTCTCTCGCGGAGATGTACTTGATGCGCTTCAACCATCAACAAAACCCGTTGTATTTACCGCAAATGAGCTTTTTGATAAAGATGGTAATGAGATTGAATCTGCACCTCATCCTATGATGACTGTTAAAATCAAAAGTGATTTACAATTCCCTGCAGGCACACTTTTAAGAAAAGAGAAATAACGCGTAGGGACGCACGTCCCCGTGCGTCCGCAACTAGTTGTATTGTAAAATCGTGGACAGACAAGGATGTCTGTCCCTACGCAATTACATTTAATTAGGAGTTATTTATGTTATTAAAAGTTCTATTAGCACTTTGCTATATTTTATTCTTTATTTTTGTGCCTTTATATGATAAAGCATACTGGCCTGAGCCAACAAAAAAATCGCTCGCTTGCAAAATGGTTGCGGCAACTATGTTTGTGGGTATTGGTTTTCTTGGTATGGAGATTACGGGCAATGAGTCATATTACGCTAACACAATGCTTATTGGTTTAATACTCGGTTGGATTGGCGATTTGTTTATGCACATCCCTCATCCACCAAACAACCCAAGAATGTCTGTGGTGTATATTGGTGCATCGTCATTTTTAATAGGTCATATTTTCTATGTAGTTGCTTTTGTTAAGTCTGCAATGGCACTTACACCCGAGTATAAATTTTTCACATTCCCTGAAATTATTGCATTCTTTGTGATTTTCATAGCATTTGCACTTATGCTTGAACCAGTATTCAAGTTCAAATATGCCAACAAGTTTATGAAAGTTACCTTGCATTTGTACAGCATATTTTTAATTGTAATGCTTATAAAATCTTGTGCTTTTGGCATTTCATATTTTATAAGCGGAGCAGAAAACGGACTTTTAGCTATGCTTATTCTTATAGCAGGCGCAATTTTCTTCTTTATTTCTGACTTCACATTAGGACTTCGTCTTATTGGCGGAGCAAAAGGCAACAAAACAGTTAAAACTGTTAGTTTGTATGCATATTTTATTGCACAATTATTACTCGCAACATCAATTCTTTTCGTACATATATAAGGGGTAATTATGAGACCAAGAAAAATTAGAAACCTTACTACACGCCGAGAAAACTGCACAGATTTAAGAATTCCTTATGAGCTTAAATCTTTTGATTTCCGCACAAATGAAGAACACGAAAACTTTTTCGATTTAGATAAGATTTTCGGTCGTAATGCTCCTGTTGTTATGGAAATCGGTTGTGGTAAAGGTCAATTTGTTTGCGAATACGCAAAACGTAATCCTGACAAAAACATTATCGCAATTGAATGTGTGCCTACTGTTTTGGTTGAGGCTTGTGAAAAAGTAAAGGAAGAAGGTATTACGAATATTCGCTTTCTTGAAATGAGAGCCGAATATCTTACTTTATTTATTAAAGAAAATAGCATTGCTGAAATTTATCTTAATTTCAGCACACCTTACCCTAAAAACAAGCACGAGTGCCACAGACTTACATACAAAGGCTTTCTTGACATTTATAAAAGACTTCTTGTTGACGATGGTTTTATTGCACAGAAAACTGACAGTCAGGGATTTTTCGAGTACTCACTTGAGAGTTTTTCACAGAATGGATTTGTTCTTTCAAACATTTCTCTTGATTTACACAAAAGTGATTTTGAAGACAATATTGTTACCGAATATGAACAGAAATTTGTAGATTTAGGTATGCCAATTTACCGACTTGAAGCAAGAATGAGATAAAAGTAGTAATAATAACCAACTGGCCGTTGATTTTTTCGTGAAATTAGCGGTCTATTTTATTTTTTCTATATGTGATATAATAATATGACTTTATGTTAAAGGAAGGTTTTTATGAGTAATACTAACACCATTCAAACTCAGAATGAGCAAAAGCATGTTGGTAAAAGCGAATTTGTCTTATACTTAATGGGCGTATTCTTTTACACCACTATGACAGGTATGGTTGGCGGGAACAGAAATGCGTATCTTGTTAATGTTTTGCGACTTACTGACGACCAGACTTCTCTTTTCAATGTTTTAACAGCAATCATTCCGTTTGTACTTAATTTCTTTATTGTTATGTATATTGACGGTAGAAAAATGGGTAAAGGCGGTAAGTTCAGACCTGTTACCATGTTAGCAATCATACCTATGACAATAGTTATGATGCTTTCTTTTTGGGCACCTCCCGGACTTTCCGGCACTGTTCTCATGATTTATGTTGTTACTCTTGCAGTATTGTGGGGTGTTTTCTGCACCTTTGGCAACTCAATTAATATGATTGCCAATGTTATGACACCTAATCTTAAAGAGCGCGACCAGGTGCTTTCATTCCGTTCAATTTCAAGTGCAGTTGGTAACTCTGCACCTGTTGTCATTGTTCTCGTTGTGGGTCTTATCTGGAGTAAAGACAACACAGAACTTATCAATTCTGTAACAGGCACAAGTATTCGCAGTGTTGAAGGTCTTCAATACATAATTTCTGCAGCAATTTGTGGTGTTGTCGGTATTATCACAGTTCTTCTTGGTATGAAAGTTGTTCGCGAAAGAACTGTTTATACTGCAGAAAAGAAAAACCCACTTATCGGTTTTGTTGATATTATTAAGAACAAATACGCTTGGACAATTATTTTCTCTGAATTCTTAAAGAGTTTCCGCGGTATTGCAACATATATGGAAGCATTTATGGCAGCGGCTGTTCTTGGGGATATTTCAAAGAAAATTCTTTTTGTTCTTCCTGTTGGTATTGGTACTGCAGTTGGCATGCTTGTAATCAACTTCTTACTTAAAAAGTTTGATGCAAGACAACTTTACATCGCAAGTGGTATTTATTCACTTATTGCTAACTGCGCAGCATTTGGTGTTGGTTATCTTTATTTCACAACAGGCAATTCTGCTTTACAGATTGTATTTATTATATTCTTATTCCTCATTGGTCTTCAGTTTGGTGCATCTAACCTTCTTCCAAGCATGTTCCAAGCAGACGTTCTTGAAACAATTGAGCTTAAAACAGGAAAACGCCTTGATGCGTCATTCCCATTTGTTATTGGTATAGGCACACTTATCAGTGGTACAGTTGCAAGTTATCTTGCACCGCAAATTCTTTATGGCGACGGCTCAATTATCGGTTACATTCAGCCAACTGACCTTGTTCCAAACCCAGTTCAGAGTCTTGATACAAAGGTTACACTTCTTTTCTTCTATACAATTATGCACGGTATTATGATGTTCCTTGCAGGTGTTCCATTCTTCTTCTACAAACTCACAGGCAAAACAAAAGAAGATTACCACAATGCACTTCTTGAAAAACGTGCAAAAATGGCTGAACAGCAGGATGCATAAAACTGAATAAATATATAGCAAAACGGAGATTGAATTTTCAATCTCCGTTTTTGTTTCATAAATTCTTTTTCTTATTCTTCTACAAATTCTGCAATCTGGTGTTTTTCTTTTGCGCCTACAAAACGTTTTTCTTCTTGTCCGTTTTTGAAAAGAAGTACTGTTGGAATACTCATAACACCAAATGTAAGGGCTAAATCAGTTGCCTCATCAACATTGAGTTTGCAAACCTTTACACTATCATTTTCTTCCGCGAATGCTTCAAGTTCAGGTGCCATCATCTGACATGGGCCACACCAATCAGCGTACATATCAAGAAGTACCGGTTTTTCTGAACGCAAAACTTCTTCTGCAAAATTGTCAAGATTAACTTTAATTACTGCCATTATCTAACACTCCTATATAATGCTGCGGCTCTGTCAACATCTGTTTTGTCAACACCGCATTTATCTGTATTACGGGCAAGCATTGAGCCCTTGAGTTCAATGTTAAGTACTGTAAACGCTTGTAAAAGTTGATGTTTGATTACTTCAAAACCAACTTCGCCATCGCTACCGCTTGTTACAATAAGTACTGCTTTACGCGGTTTTTCTATCGGGTGTTTCATATTGCGACGGAAACGCGCTTCGTAGTAACGCTGAAAACGGTCAATAAGCGCTTTAAGCGGTGCTGGCACACCCATAAAATAGATTGGTGTTGCAAATACGATTATATCTGCAGTTTCAAACTTTTTAAAGAAATCTTCTAAATCTTTTTTTGAGCAACCGTTACCTGCTTTACAGTAGCCACAAGCGTTACAAGGTATTGGATTTAATTCATAAAGATTCACAATTTCAATATTTGTGCCTTTTGGAAATTCACGAAGAAGTGTTCCCAAAAGTTTTGCTGTATAACCGGTTTTTCTTGGGGATGCCATAAGGGCTAACACTTTTGTACCGTTAGAAAAATCCTCGTTATTACCATAACCTAAAATCATTTTATTATTCCTCTATTTTTTCTTCTGTTTCTGTATTATTCTTTTTCTTCATATTGGCATGACGCTTAATTTTCTTTGTAGTTGTCTTTTCAAATTCTTCGTCGCGAATCTCAATATTTCTGATTTTCTTGTATTTAGGAAGTTTCTTGTTAACATCCTTAACTGCTTCTTCAACAGATTTCTGAACATCTTCTTTAGTAATATCCTGACGCTTCAAGTTGTTCTTAATTTGCTCATAGTTAGGATAAATTGATGCACTAACATAAGTTTCGTCATCAACATCGTCACCAAAAACAAGACTTTCTTCAATAACAGGATTTGTATTAAGATAATGCTCAACTTCTTCAGGGAAGATATTTTTACCGTTTTTAGTAACGATAACATTCTTACTTCTGCCTGTAATTTTATAACAATTATGACGGTCGCAAGTACCAAGGTCGCCTGTTCTGAACCAACCATCTTCAGTAATAACCTGAGCAGTTGCCTCTGGATTTTTATAGTAACCATTCATAACCATAGGACCACGCACCCAAATTTCGCCAACGCCTAAATCGTCAGGGTCGTGAATGAATGCTTCAACGCCCGGAATTGGTGTACCAATTGAATCAGGGAGCATAAGACGGTCATTATTACACATAACAAGTGGTGCACACTCTGTAAGTCCATAACCAATATAAAGGTCAATACCCATATGCATAATATCTTCTGCAACACGAGGGTCAAGAGCTGCCGCACCTGTAACAATAAGTCGGAGTCTGCCACCGAATGTTTCAATAACTTCTGCAAAAAGTTTGCGGTCAAGGTCTTTAATACCAACTGCTTTGCTGAAAATTGATGCGTATTTACCAACTTTAAAAATAAGTTTGCCTGCAGTTTTTTCTTCCATCTTCTTCATAATTTTACCGTGAACTTTTTCAATGAGAAGTGGAACTGTAATAAATGCAGTTGGTTTTACTTCTTTAAAGTTTTTAGTAATATAGCGAAGTCCGTCGCAGAAAGCAATACAAGCACCGCAATAAATAATATAAAGGAAACCGATTGTGCATTCATAAGTGTGGTGGATTGGAAGGATTGAAAGAAGTTGGTCTTCTTCAGTAACTTTAATACAACCTGCCGCGCCAAGAACAACTGCGCAGATATTCTTTTGACTTAAACAAACACCTTTTGATACACCTGTTGTACCCGATGTGAAAAGAAGCGCAGTCATAGCTTCTGGGTCAATTGTAATATCATTAAGAAATTTTTTACCGCTTCTGTAAAGTTTTCTGCCTATATCAATGTATTCTTCATAGTCGATTGCACCATCAATTTCGACTTCATCAAAACACACAAATTTAAAGCCCTCAGGCAATTCATCTTTTCTTTCAACAAGTGCTTTAATATATTTCTTATCGCCAAAAAGCATTGTTGAGTCTGAATCTTTAAGAACATCGATAATATTATCAACAGTCAATTCCTTATCAACAGGAACAATAACATTATTACTGCAAGTAACTGCAAGATAAGTTACTGCCCATTTGTATGAGTTTGCACCTACAACTGCAATATGATTTCTTGAATAGCCATCCTGAATAAGAGTGTTTGCAAGATAATATATTGCATGACGGAAATTTTTATAAGTTACCTCATAATAAACACCGTCTTTATTCTTAAGTTTATATGCAGGACGCTCTGAAAAAAGATTTTCGCTTTGGTCAATTAAGTCCTTAAAATCTTTAATCTGACGAACCTCATAAAATGGTTCATTTATTGGAAATCGGCTTTGATAACTCATCTTATTTTACCTCATTCTTATGTTTTTCTGAATGTATTTGTATATTGTATCATATTTTTTGTTTTTTGGAAACAAATATAATAAAATTTACAAACTGTACACAATTATGACAATTTGCTCTGTACTTTTCTTATTGCCTCTTTATATTCATCGTATGTCATATATGAATTAATTATTTTCAAAAGTGATGATGAACTTATTCTTTCGGGCAATTCTAACTCTTTTGCAAGGGCTTTTCGGATTTGACTACTGTTTTCGCCGCCTGAAACACCGTCTTCAAAAAAGTCGGTATGTGTAATCTCTTGATGCTCTGCTTTTTCATTAGCATCACACAAAACGCCTGCTTTTTGAAGGGCTGACAAAATCACATCAGGTTTCATACCTTCAACGCCTAGTTTGCCCTCTTTTGAAGCTTCGATTTTGCGTTTTTCTTTACCGTAAATATCAGGAATATACACATTTTTTATATTTTCACTCTTTGTAATTCCATTTATGAAATTACGGATTTTAAACCCTGCCGAATCAGAGTCGGTCATTATTATAATTCCACGTTTTTCTGATAAAAAACGAATCAGATTCTGCTTTTCTTTATCTTTGAATATAGCAAAACCGTCTGTTTCAATAATAACTGTATCAATTATTCCTGACAATTTTATTTTGTCGTATTTGCCCTCTACTATAACTGCTTCTTTTATTTTAATCATAGCGTTACCTTGAAAGAATTAAAGAAAGTTGAACTATAAGTTTTTCTAAAATCAACTCGCCACTCTGCGCAGTACTTTTCAATGCTTTATCACTCTCTGAAAAGCAATCAAGACATTCGCGAATTTGCTCATCAGTAAGTTTGGCGGCATATCTGTTAGCATTTGTAAGGCGGAATTCTGAATTTCTGTAATTAAAAAGTTTTGCAGGATATGTTACACTTTCCCCCGCACTTACAGATGCTTTTACTCTGTAAATATCAACAAAAGCACTTAAAATAACGCCAAAAATGTCAATTGGCTCTGCTTTTTGCATCATAAGAGTATGCAATAATTCAAGAGCACTCTGGGCATTACGGTTAAGTATAAATTTTGACAAATCAAAAACTTTTGCTTCTAAAGAGCGCACCGCAATAGCGTCTATATGCTGACGGGTTATTTCGCTGCCTTGACCTGCGAAATTACACGCTTTCTGTATTTCATTAAAAAGCACATTAAGGGTATCCCCTGAAATTTCAACTAAATAAGAGGCTGTACTGTCATTCATTGTGCAACCGTTTTTATTAGCGTAAGCGCAAAGAAGTTTACGAAGTTCTCTGCCCTCTGCTTTTGCAAAATTAACTACAGTTGCGTATTTTGTAAAATTGTCAATTACCTGTTTCCAATTATCTTTTTTAGGAAGAACTTCAATACTGTCCATCCAGAAAATTGTTATTGATGTATCAGGCAAATTCTGTAAAAACGCAAGTAACATTTCGCTTTCTGCGTTGGCGAGTGTATTAAGCGGAAAATCCCTTGCTACTACTACACAATAATCGCTCATAAACGGCATAGAGTCAGCACCCTCAAGCACTTCTTCAATAGTATTTTCTTTACCGTCATATTTTCTAAGACTGAATGTTTCGCTACCGGGAGTTACAAATTTTTTGCAAATTCTGTTTGTGTAAAATTGTTTAAGATAATCTTCACTACCGTAAAAAAGATAGCAATTTGACATATTGTTTTCTTTTATCTGTTTTTTCAATTCAAACTCGTTAATCACAGCCATCTTTTTCACTCCTTTATTTAATACTTATTGAAGTATCACTATATTCTTCTGCAACAAATACGCGGATTTTTTGATTCTCTTTCAAAAACTTTTCTTTATTTTCTGTTGCATTTTTACCATACAAAATAATTATATCATACTCTTTCGCTTTTTCAAATAGATTTTCTGTTTTTTCGCTATTAAAGAAAATCATTTTCAGGTTTTCACAAGAGATTTCAATGTAATCTTTATAATTTTTCGTGTTGATTTTTACATTTTCGCCTATTTCGATTTTTGAAACATTACCCTCAGACAAATCACTAAACAGATTATGAGGGGTATTGCAGAAATACAAGTTTTCAACATCAAAGTAACTATAAAGATTAATAATATTTGATGATGCATCTGTTTCGGTCAACACCGCACCATTAAGAATTTTTGAGTTGTGCTTTTGCATCGTTTTAAGCACATCGGCGTTATATTTAGGCACAGGAGCACCGATTAAAATGCTTTCATTCTTGTAATTCACAAGCATAAGTGGTTTTTCTGTTGTGTTTATTAAATCCACTGTAACTATTTTATAGTCATAGGTTGAGCAATATGTAACCAACAAGATAAATGTTACTGACAATATAACCGACACAGTTTTTAATGCAGTTTTTCTGTGTTTTTTCAAGGTAAGCGCTATGAGAATAACAAAAATACCAATCCATAAGAAATACTCAAAATATTTATGTGATACAGAAACAGTCGACCACTCTGCCATACCTATTTTTTCAGCTAAAAATCTTAAAACACTACCGATTGTACCAACAACTGTAAAAATGCCATTTGCCAAAAAGCCGATTCCAAGAATATGAATTACCGCACCTACTACAGTTAAAATCATTAAGAACATTGCCAAATCTACCATTAAAATATTTGAAAGAATTGACACTACCGGCAACATTTTAATCTTCACTATAAAAACCGGCAAAGTGAAAACAGATGTTGAAATACTTATCAATACTGATGTAGCTACAAACGAGAAAACTCCATTGTTTATAAATGGGTATTTATCACTTTTCTCTTTGATTTTATATAACAGATTTTGTGCTACAATCAAAATACCCATTGTTGAGCCTACAGTAAACCATAACGATGAAGAATAAGGTGCAAAAGGATTTGTAAGCAATATTACAGTCAGTGCTATTCCGATAGAATTTATGCTGTCTGCATCACGACGAAATGCTTTACCCAACAAAACGCCACCTACCATAACACCTGCACGGATTA
This sequence comes from uncultured Clostridia bacterium, assembly GCA_937897215.1. GTDB lineage: Bacteria > Bacillota > Clostridia > Oscillospirales > Acutalibacteraceae > Fimenecus. The sequence goes on from CALCBQ010000185.1 coordinate 14,767, forward strand.
ATGAAACTGTAAATCCGGTTAAAACGGAATAAAGAAACAAGCATCCAATTCCTATAATCACAGTATATTTTCTTAATCTTGAAGATTTCTCCGCAAGGCGCATTACTCCTATTGACCACAATGAAAGATGTAAGCCTGAAATTACCAACAGATGAGCCGCACCTGAGTAATTGAAATGATTTATAGTTTCGTCGGTAATATCTGACTTTTCGCCTATGGTCATTGCCTTTGCGATTGCGCCATTTTCACTTGGAAGATACAAATCTATAATATTTGAAAATTCAGTTTTTATTTTACCTATAGAAGAATAAAAAGAGTTTATCTCCCCTGTTTTTTCTAAATTTGATTTTTCACTTTCAAAAAAAGTAAAGAAAATTTTTGAAGATAAGGAACTGTCGAAAAAATCATCTGTAAAAACATCGTTCTCATATAAGAGCACACCTGAAACTATATCCCCTTGTTGAAAATTTTTATTGTTTTTAGAAGAGTATCTTATTTTATAGTTTTCCTTATCAAGTTTAATTACATAATTGTATGTATAGTCGGTTTCGCTAGATGTCTGACAAACCACGCCTTTTATTTCTACAGATTCTGAAAACTTTTGTGTCGCAGTATAATACTCATTCTGTGCCAGACCAAAAGAAACAATATAAAATGCTATTGCGATACAAGAAAATACTACAATTTTATATTTTCGTAATCTTTTGAATATTAAAAACACACATAAAATTGCCATTATCGTCGTTAAAACGATAATGGCAGATTTTATAGTTAAATTTGATATGAAAAGAAATGATAAGAGCATTGAAAAGCCGATTACTGCGAATGGTCTTTTCAAATTTCTCACTCCTTAAACAAGTTTTTCTGAAAGATTATCTCCACTTAAAATATGAAAGTGAATGTGTTTTACAGTTTGACCTGCTTTCTCGCCACAGTTATTGATAATTCTATAACTATCAACACCTGCAAGGCGTGCGATTTCAGGAATTTTAGCAAAGATATATCCTACAATTTCACAATTTTCTGTTGTAATATCATTAGCACTACTTGCAACATGGTCTTTAGGAATCACAAGCACATGGGTCTCTGCTTGTGGTGCAATATCACGAAATGCGAGAATTTTTTCATCCTCGTAAACCTTATTTGACG